>CAYJPK010000096.1:0-2987 GCA_964372035.1 uncultured Desulfovibrionaceae bacterium
AAAAATGAAAAGATTTACAATTCCAAGAGACATTTATTTTGGCGAAAACGCTTTAGATCATTTAAAAACTATTAGTGGTAAAAAAGCCTTTATTGTTATCGGCTCACAAAGAATGATTGATGATGGAACAACAAACATCATTCAAAACAATCTTAAAGAAGCTAATATTGATAGTACTCTTTTTGTTGGTGTTGAGGCTGATCCTTCAGTTGAAACTGTTATGCGTGGTGCAAAGGCTATGCAAGAATACCAACCTGATATTATCATCGGTGTTGGCGGTGGTTCTCCAATTGATGCTGCTAAAGCTATGTGGATTTTCTATGAAAACCCTGAATTTACTTTTGCTGAAGCAGCAAAGCCTTTTAATCTTCCTACACTTAGAAAAAAAGCAAGCTTTATCGCTGTAACTACTACAAGTGGAACTGGCACTGAAGTAACAGCGTTTTCTATTATTACTGACGAAAAAAATAATATTAAGTACCCAATTGCTGACTATAATATTACACCTGACATTGCTATTGTTGATACTAATTTAGTTACAAGCCTTTCTCCTCTTTTAGTTGCAAATACCGGTATGGACGCAATAACTCACTCTTTTGAAGCTTTTGTTTCTGTTGTTGCAAACCCTATCACAGATTCACTTGCACTTAAATCAATTGAGATGATTGTTGACAATATCGTTAACTCATACAATGGTGAAACAGCTGCAAGAAATGAAATGCATATTGCACAATGCATGGCAGGAATGGCATTTTCAAATGCAATTTTAGGAATTGTTCATTCCATGGCTCATAAAACTGGTAGATTATTTGGTATTCCACATGGTTGTGCTAATGCTATCTATCTTCCTTATGTTGTAAAATATAATGCAAAAACAGCTGGCGAAAGATATGCTAAAATTGCAAAATACCTTGGCTTAACAGGAAATACTACAGAGGAATTAGTTGATGCTTTAGTTGAGAAATTGATTGAAGTTAAAGCAGCTATGAATATGCCTAAAACTTTAAAAGAATTTGGTGTTGATGAAGCTGAATTCTTAAAACAGTTAAGCACAATTTCAGAAGCAGCAGTTGCTGATCCTTGTACTGGCACAAACCCACGTACAATTGATGCACAAACAATGGAAAAATTATTCAAAGCTACATATTACGGCGAAAAAGTTGATTTTTAAGCTTAGACAATAATTCTATTTTATCACAAAAAAAGGGCAGAATTTGCCCTTTTTTTTATTTTATAGCTAATTGTTAAAATTAACTTTTGTTCATTTTAGCCCAAGTGTCTTTAAGCCCAACCGTGCGGTTAAATATTTTATTTGTATCAGTACTATCAGTATCAACGCAAAAATAACCAATACGCTCAAATTGTACTTTTTCGCCAGCTTCAAGTTCAGCCAAAGCAGGCTCAACTTTAACCACATTCTCTGTTAAAGAATTAGGATTAATCATATCAGTAAAGGTTTTTCCCTCTGGTAGCTGGCTTGGATTTTCAAGGTCCAAGAGCGGTTCATACAGTCTTACGCTTGCATCTTTTGCGTGGCTTGCACTCACAAAATGAATTGTGCCCTTAACTTTACGCTTATCAGCAGTGTCCCCACCACGTGATTCAGGATCATATTTGCAACGAAGTTCAATTATTTCGCCATTTTCATCTTTTATAACTTCATGGCAAGTAATATAATAAGCATAGCGCAAACGCACCTCTGCTCCAACGCTAAGCCTAAAATATTTTTTAGGTGCATTTTCCATAAAGTCATCACGCTCAATATAAATTTCACGACTAAATGGAACTTTACGAGTGCCGTTAATTGTACCATCTTGGCTAAAAGGCATATCAAACCACTCAACTTCACCCTCTGGATAGTTTTCAATCACAACTTTAATAGGGTTCATAACTGCCATATAACGTGGTGAATTTGCATTTAAGTTTTCACGGACACAAAACTCTAACATTGCGTATTCAATTAAATTATCAGCTTTTGCAACGCCAATGCGACTACAAAACTCACGAATAGCTTGCGCAGGATAACCACGACGACGCAATCCACTAATAGTTGGCATACGTGGATCGTCCCAAGCGCTAACCTTTTTATCTTCAACAAGTGAGGTTAAAAATCTTTTTGAAAGCACAGTGTTATATAAATTTAAGCGTGCAAATTCAATTTGTTGTGGGTGATAAATCTCAAGTGCATCTAAAATCCAGTCATAAAGCTCACGGTTATTCGCAAATTCTAAGGTACAAATGGAGTGAGTCACGCCCTCAATAGAGTCAGAAATACAATGTGCATAATCATACATAGGGTAAATGCACCACTTATCACCAATACGGTGATGATGCACGTGGCGAATACGATAAAGTGTAGGATCTCGCATAATTACATTAGGTGAAGCCATATCAATCTTAGCACGAAGCACATGTTCGCCGTCTTTGAATTCACCAGCTTTCATACGTCTAAATAAGTCGAGATTTTCCTCAACACTACGCTCACGATACGGGCTGTTTGTGCCTGGCGCAGTAAGAGTTCCACGGTGTTCACGAATTTCTTCAGCACTTAAGCTGTCAACATATGCTTTGCCAGAATTAATTAACTGCTCCGCATATTCATATAATTTGTCAAAATAATCAGAAGCATATAATGGCTCGCTAAACTCCTCACCTAACCAGCGAACATCTTCCATAATTGACTCAACAAATTCTGTATCTTCTTTCACAGGATTTGTATCGTCAAAACGCAAATTGCAAATTCCACCAAAATCTTTTGCAATACCAAAATTTAAAATAATTGATTTTGCGTGACCAATATGCAAATAACCATTTGGCTCAGGTGGAAAACGAGTTTGTACTCTGGCATCAAAACGACCTGTTTCATTGTCATCTTTTATGCGGGTTCTAATAAAGTCTGTGCCAATTTCTTTTTCAATTTCTTTTTCTAACATTTTATACTCTGTTTATTTTATATTTATTCTTTTTTGTTTTTTTGTAAGCTTTTT
>CAYJPK010000096.1:3087-7273 GCA_964372035.1 uncultured Desulfovibrionaceae bacterium
CTTTAGCAAAATCAATGGTGAGCTTGCTCACCTTGGTTTTGGCTTTGTACATGCGAAGCATCGCCAAAACTAATTAGTATTAGGTGGCATAATCATAGGTTTTTTATCGCCTTTTTTCATCATCATGCCTTTGCGCCCGTCCATACCGTGACCATCAATAAATTTATGCCACTCTGGATCATCAATATAACCATCTGAATTTAAATCCATTTTTGTAAATGCAGCCTCTTTCATACCTGGCATTGCTTTAAAAAACTCATCTTTAGTAAGCTTAGCATCTTTATCTATATCCATTTTATCAAACCTTGCATCAGCAAAAACAAAGCTAGCCGATAAAACCGTCATAGCAATACTTAAAACTAAAATTCTTAACATTTATTGTAATCTCCGTTACTTATCAAGTTTTACAAGAGCATTAACAGCGGCTGCAACTAAATTTGAACCACCTTTACGCCCTTTTAATATAATATATTCACAATCAAACTGACTCAAAAGCTCCTTGCTTTCAGCGGCATTCACAAAGCCAACCGCCATGCCAATCACAAGAGCCGGTCGATAATTAAATTTCTGCATAATTTCTAATAAAGCTAAAATAGAAGTTGGCGCATTACCTACTGCTATTATGGCATTATTCATTTTTTCACCAAGCAAGTTAATTGCCGCATATGAGCGAGTAGTATTATTTTTAGTTGCGTAATCACTAACACCCTCAAGCTCGAGCAAGCACTTTACCCTATCTTTTGCAAGGCTTGTTATGCCACATTTTGCCATGTTAGTATCAGTATACACAATGGCATTATTTTTTATGGCATTTTTTGCACTAGCAATTGCATTTTCACTAAAGCATAAGTCCTTTAAAATTCCAAAATCAGCCGAAGTATGCACAATTCGCCTTGCCACCTGCCATTTTTCATCACTAAAAGGCAAAGTTCCATAAAGCTCAATTGTTTCAGCTTCAATAATTTCAAAAGATTTTTGTTCAATTTCTTTTGGTGTATAAATATCTAATAATTTAGTCATTTTTGTCAGCACTTTGCAGAAAGTTAAAAATTGCATCTTTACTTGCATTTGGATAAATATGTACCCAAGATGCGCTAATATTTTTATCAAGCCAGCCCTCATTGTCAATAAAAATATTATCTCTATTGTAAATTTTCCACAAATTAAAGCTTTTTGGCTTTGAAACTATAGAGGAATAGTGAAATTCATGCCCATATATTTCAGACATGCCAAAACTTGTTGAGCTTAGTGGCTCAAGCTTTCGATAACCTAGAGCAGCAAGCTTTTCGCCTAATTTTGCAGAAAATGGTACAAGACCAAGCATTTTGAAAGATTTTTCATTAGTTTCAATCTCTTGCATCATATACATATAGCCACCACACTCACCGTGAATAGGCTTACCACTTTTTGCAAACTTTCTAATATCTTCTAACATTGAAGTGTTTTGCGAGAGTTTTTCAGCATATAATTCAGGATAACCACCGCAAATCCAAACTGCATCACAAGGTGGTAATTTATCATCATTTAACGGTGAAAAATAAACAACTTCTGCTCCAAATTCCTTAAAATTATCAATTAAGCTTTGGTAGATAAAGCAAAAAGCTTCATCATTTGAAATTGCAACTTTAACTTTGCTTTGCAGGCGTTTAGCTAATTTTACATTAATATTTTCTTTGACTTCAAAATTTAAATCACTGATTTCACATGATTTTAAAATTTCGTCCAATGCAATACTATTTGTAAAAACATCAGCTAAATGCTTTCTTTTATTAAATTCTTCACTAGCTGGCATTTCTAAGCCTAAATGGCGTGATGGGCGAATTAAATTTTTATCAACTTTAATTGCACCAAAAAACTTAATATTCTGCCCTCTTGCATTTTTAACATTTGCCAGCGAGTCTTCAAGTATTTTGGCATGGTTATCGCTGCCAACATTTGTGCAAATAACACCGACTACATTTAAATCTTTATCAAAATTTGCATAACCATGAACTAAAGCCGCTATAGAGCGAGCCATTCCTTTAGCATTAACAGCTAAAATGATAGGTAATTTTAAATATTTAGCAAGGTGAGCACTTGAGCCTTTTTCTGTAGTTCCAGAAGCAGAATCAAATAAGCCCATCACGCCTTCAACAATTCCGATTTTTTCTGTAGAAATATCATCATTTTGCATGGCTTTTGCAAAAGTTGATATAATACTTTCTTTTGTTTCAAGCCAAGTATCAATATTGTAAGACGGTGTATTGGTTATGCTTTTGTGTATTGCCGGATCTATATAGTCTGGACCAGATTTAAATGGCTGAACCTTTAAGCCCATGCTTGAAAATGCCGCCATAAGCCCTAAGCTTATAGTTGTTTTTCCGCATGAGCTTGAAGTTCCAGCAACTAAAAAAGCCCTCATTAAACTGATTGCTCTTGAAGTGCTTGATGAATTATTTTAGCATCTTCATCGCTTGCCATAACATTATATTCAACACAGCCACCGCTACATTTTATATTTGCACCATCAAGCTCAACATAACCTGCTGAAACAATTTTGGAATATGGCAATTGTTCACGCAAATCAACATGGCTTACTCTACGAGGAAATAAAAAGCAAACTGGCTGACCAGAAAAATCTTCCATTATTAAATATTTCATACTATTAATTCCTTCATTTTATATTAGCTTTGGCAGATTAATATTATAATCTACGGCATCAGCGGTGCAAATTTTAAACCTGTATCAAGAGGCAATCCGTACATTAAATTAGCATTTGCTACAGCTTGACCAGAAGCACCACGGCATAAATTGTCAATAACAGAAACTATAATTAAGCGATTAACACGCTCATCAACAACTAAGCCAATATCACAAAACATAGTACCACGCACATTTCTTGTTTGAGGCAATTCCCCATCATTCATAATGCGAATAAATTTATGATTTGCCCAAAAATCTTTATAAATTTTATGCACTTCTTTCTGGCTAATTTTTTGCTTTAGTGTGCAATAAATAGTTGATAATATTCCTCTATTCATTGGCACAAGATGAGGGCTAAAGCTGACAACAACATCACTATCACTAAATCTATTCAACTCTTGCTCAATTTCAGGAGTATGGCGGTGCTTGCCAAGATTATAAGCCCTAAAAGTATCACTAACTTCACAATACAGTGAAGCCACACTAGCTGAACGCCCTGCACCACTTGTGCCAGATTTAGAATCTATAATAATATTAGTATCCACTAAATCATGCTTTAAAGCAGCACCTAAGCCTAATATAGCAGAACTAGGATAACAGCCAGGGTTTGCAACTAATTTTGCTTTTGCTATTTCATCTTCATTTAGTTCAGGCAAGCCATAAACAGCTTGCTCAAGTAAATGAGCATATTCGTGCTTTGCACCATACCACTTTTCATATACCTTAGCATCTTTTAAACGAAAATCTGCTGATAAATCAACGACTTTCAGCCCAGCTTCTAGCAACTCTGCACCAATTTTTGCAGCAGCTAAATGTGGAACAGCTAAAAAAGCTAGTTCACATTTTTTTGCAATTTCAGCAACATCAGGGGCAATAATTTCAATCTCACCTTCTTCGAATCCACTTAAAAAAGGATAGACTGAAGATAATTTTTGACCTGCTTGCTCACGAGAAGTAGCAACACATAATTTAATTTTTGGGTGGCTTGCTAAAATTCTGGCAAGCTCCATTCCAGTATATCCAGTTATGCCAACGAGAGCAGCTTGAATCATGCGTTTTCCTTTTTCTTAACAACAAATTTCATACGCAAATCATACAAAATGCCTTCAATTAGGCGATTTTCATCTGCGTCTAGACATTCTTTAGTTTTATCTTGCAACATAGAAATAATATCGATTGTATGTCTTGCCATTAATAAATCAACTTTAGGCTCACCACCATTTGGATCTGGCACCTCGCCAAGCTGAACAAGAGCTGATGATGCTAATGATAATATAAAGGTTGAAAAGGTAACTTGCGGCATGTAATCACAATTTTTTTCGTTCATCTCACTCATAAAATTCTCCCTTGACCATATTTAGTTTGTCATAAACTTTACAAAAATAAAGTAGTGTAAATTTAAATATTTTTCAATATATTATTATTACTTTTTTTAAATTGCTCACAGATTAAGTAAGTTTATTTTAAAACTTGTAGAGTTTTTATTTTAGTTTTATTTTATAAG
>CAYJPK010000097.1:0-7136 GCA_964372035.1 uncultured Desulfovibrionaceae bacterium
CCAGCTTGTTTTACATCAGGGCAACCTGTCATAATCATAGCTTGCTGTAATTGCTCAATATATTGCTCTGTAAAGAATTTAACACCCTCTTTACCTCCGCCAATAGCAGCAATAGTATAAGGTCTACCAATCATTACACATTCAGCACCAAGCGCTAACATTTTTAAAATATCAACGCCACTACGCACACCACCATCAGCCATAATCGCAATGCGACCTTTAACTGCTGCTGCAATGCGTGGCAAAACTTCAGCTGGTCCAGGTGTGTGATCAAGTACACGACCACCATGGTTACTTACAATAATACCGTCAATGCCCGCTTCAACACAAGCAACTGCATCTTCAACGCTCATAATGCCTTTAATCATCATTTTAGCACCACGGTCATGGGCTATTTTAGCCATTTCAGCTAAGCCTTCTAAATTTTTAGCATAAACATAACGACCCATTTTACGTAAGGTAGTCATGCCAATACCATCAAGGTCAGAGCCAACAACTGTGCAACCGCTATCAATAGCCATATCAACTTTCATTGCAAATTCATCAGCTGCCCACGGCTTAATAAAAGGAATACCGCAACCACCATTAGCTTTTACTTTTTGTAAATTAGTAGTAACGATTTCAATAGGAGCACCATCAGGCACACCAGCGCAAATTCCAGCTTCGCAAGCACCAGTGACAATAGCGTCAGCATAGTCTTCTTCTGGCATTGCACCGCCTACGTTAAACGCCATACCGCCAATTGGTCCAATCATAATCGGAGCTTTTAATTTAACGCCTAAGTACTCCATTTCAGTCACGGGATTATGGACATTGTGCACTAAACGTGTGTTTAAAAGCACCTCATTAAGAGCTGTTATGCTATTACGAAAAGATGCACCGCTCCCTGTTCCACCCATTCCAGGCACTTCACCTGAACAAACTCGACCATCACACACTGGGCAAACACGACAAGAACCTTTTGCGGCTTCCCTAGCTTTTTTCTTAATCTCTTTCAAATCCATAATTCACCTCATATATTAACTTAAATTTACATAGTAAATTTTCAAATCAAATCTAAGACTTATCTTGTTTTTAACTAGTCGTCCAAAATAGCACGTTCAACTAGCAAAACTGGAATATTTTCTTCAATAGGATATTTACGCAAGCAAGCCTTGCATTTCAAACATTCTTTTGGATTTTCATTTATATATTCAAGCTCGCCTTGGCAAAAAGGACAAGCCAAAACTTCAATAATTTTAGTATCAAACATAATCTATACTCAGCTATATTTTTTTATTTTTTCAACAACACTAGTAGTTGAAAAACCATCTAAAAATGGTAAACTCTTAACCTGCCCACCCTTTGCAAGCACAATATCACGACCAACTATTGTATCAGTACTCCAATCACCACCCTTAACTAAAATATCTGGCTGTAAAAACTTAATAAGTTCGTAAGGGGTATCTTCATCAAAGCAAGTTACAAAATCAGTTGAAGCCAAATGCGCCGCAACATAAGCCCTTGCTTCTAAAGGATTAATTGGACGTTCATCGCCTTTTTCAAGACGTTTAACAGAATTATCTGTATTCAAAGCTAAAACCAAGACATCACCTTGTGCCTTGGCTCTAGCTAAAAATTCAACATGGCCAGAATGTAAAATATCGTAGCAACCATTAGTAAAAACTACTTTACCCTTACAAGCTGATACTTTTTCCAAAAGCTCTTGCCAGTCAAATATTATTTTTTCATGTTCTAACATATTAAAACTTCATCGCATCATGAATAAGTTGCATTGTTTGTTGTGCCTCTTCACGAGCTTTTTTGTTGCCCTCATGCAAAACTTCCTGAATTAACTTAGGGTTATTCACATATTGTTGGCGACGCTCATGGATTGGAGTTAAAAATTCCTCAAGACCTTGCAAGAATATTTTTTTACAATCAACACAGCCACAAGAAGCACTTGTGCAAGCTTGCCTAATTTCTTCCCTTTGTTTTTCGCTAGTTAAAAGCTCATGATATGGGAATAAATTACAATTATCAGGATTACCTGGGTCACTTTTGCGAAGTCTAGCAGGGTCAGTAAACATACTTTTAACCTTTGGAGTTAATTCTGCCATTGTATCGCTTAAGAAAATGCCATTACCATATGATTTTGACATCTTACGACCATCTAAGCCAGGACATTTTGCAGTTGGAGTTAATCTTGCCTCTGGCTCTGGGAAAATATCACCATAGAAATTATTAAAACGTCTTGCAATTTCACGAGTTAACTCTAAGTGTGGTAACTGATCTTGACCAACTGGAACCCACTTAGGACGATACATTAAAATATCAGCTGCCATTAAAACAGGATAACCTAAAAATCCGAAGTTACCTAAATCTTTTGTAGTAATTTCAGTTTGTTGTTCTTTGTAAGTTGGGTTACGCTCAAGCCAGCTAACAGGTGTAATCATGCCAAGCAATAAATTTAATTCAGCATGTTCAAGTACTTTAGATTGTTGGAAAATAATGCTTTTTTCTGGATCAATACCACAAGAAAGCCAATCAATCACAAGCCCGTTAATATATTCTTGCAAGTGCGATGTATCAGCATAGTCACTAGTTAAAGCGTGCCAATCAGCAACAAAGAAAAAACAAGTAGTATCATGTTGCATTTTAAGCCAGTTATCAATAGCTCCAAAATAATGACCAATATGAAGAGGCCCAGTTGGGCGCATACCTGACACAGTACGTTTTGCAGGATCAAACATTTTTCTAACAACTCCGTATATTTATATTTATTAAATCAATCCACAAATAGTAAAAATAAATCTTGCACTATAACTAACTAGAGGGCGCAAAATATCGCCTAAAAATCCAGTTACTAATAATAAAATCAAGATCATAAAACCATAACGCTCAAGCCCAAGATAAGTACCTAACATGCTACGAGGAATAAAATTCATAATGATTTTACTACCATCAAGCGGAGGAATCGGTATTAAGTTAATCCAAGCAAGTGAGCAGTTTATTGCAACTCCAAGCGGTAACATCTTTGAAAAAAATATCCAAATTCCATTTTGATGCCACTCTTGAACTGGAAATAACGTCACGAATATTTTTAAGACAATACCAAATGCAAGCGCAAGTAAAAAATTACTTAATGGTCCAGCTGCCGATATATATGTCATATTTTTCAATGGATTACGCAAATTGCGATAATTCACAGGTACTGGCTTTGCCCAACCAAAAACAAAAGAATTAGATAGCGAAGTAATTGCAAAAACCATTAGCCCTGTTGGGTCAATATGAGAAATTGGATTTAAGGTTAAGCGTCCCTCATTTTTTGCAGTACTATCGCCAAAGCGATATGCCATATAGCCGTGCGCTACCTCATGCAAAATAATACCAAGCATAAGTGGCACAAAGGAAAGGCTTAATCTCGTAAGGCTTTCGACAATATCAAAGTTTTCTAACACTCTAACCTCTAGCTAACCTTAAGGCGTAAAAAACGTTTTTTACCTAACTTAATCACGTATTCACCTGCATTAAGCGGACTTTCTGCATCATTGCATCTTTCACCATCAATGCTAAGTGCACCTTGCTTTACTTGACGCTTTGCTTCACTGCGAGATGCTGTTAGACCACTTTCTGCTAAGAATACTGCAGGCTTACTATCATCACCAGCAACACAAGAATATTCTGGCATCTCATCAGGAACACCGCCAGAAGCAAATACAGAATTAAAGCCCTCTTGAGCTTGCTTTGCAGCTTCTTCACCGTGATAGCGAAGAACAATTTCATATGCTAAATTTTCTTTTACTTTTTTAGGGTGTAAAATTCCATCAGCAACATCTTGCTTCATTTTAGCAATTTCTTCTAGGGATTTATCAGATAAAAGCTCATAATAACGCCACATCAATTCATCAGAAATAGACATTGCCTTACCATATTGCTCTGAAGCCGGCTCATCAATACCAATATAATTACCGTATGATTTTGACATCTTACGCACACCGTCTAAGCCTTCTAATAAAGGCATAGTGATAATGCATTGTGGCTCTTGACCTACTTGAGATTGCAAGGTACGACCCATAAGCAAGTTAAATGTCTGGTCAGTTCCGCCCATTTCAACATCAGCCTCAAGAGCAACACTGTCGTAAGCTTGAACTAAAGGATAGAGAAGTTCATGCAAGGAAATAGCTTGTCCTTCTTTGTAACGTTTTGAAAAATCTTCACGTTCCATCATACGAGCTAAGGTGCAACGCCCAGCTAGCTTAATCATTTCAGCTGAAGAAAGAGCACCTAACCATTTTGAGTTGAACTCAACAACAGTTTTCTCTGGATCTAAAATTTTAAAAACTTGGCGTTTATAAGTTTCAGCATTTGCAGCTACTTGTTCTGGTGTGAGCGGTGGACGAGTAACTGAGCGACCACTTGGATCACCAATTAAGCCTGTAAAATCACCAATTAAAAACACAACTCTATGCCCAAGTTCCTGAAAATGACGCATCTTATGCATTACAACTGTATGCCCTAAGTGCAAGTCTGGCGCAGTTGGGTCAAAGCCAACTTTAACGGTTAATGGCTTGCCCTTAGCTAATTTTTTGCGAAGTTCTTCTTCATTAACTAGGTTTTCAATGCCACGTTTAATAACTTTCAATTGTTCATCTATTGATTTCATTTTTTATTTTGCTCCATAAAAATATAAACATTCATCATGCTTAAAAGCTCAACATCTGTCAAGCTTCAATAATTTATAATATTTGATTTTAATACTCATTTGCCTTATAGCTTGCTTGCTTTGCCTGCTCAACTTTACCTTGTAATTCAAGAGATTTAGCAAGTATTAACCATGAATTTTTACGATTTGGGCGTAAATTAATGCTATGGCGAATTAATGATTCTGCAAGCTTAGCATCTTTTTCTAAGTATAGTTTTGATAACATTTGAAGTGCAATATCATCTTGGCTATTATGCTTTAATGCTCCTTGCAAAAACTTCTCTGCCTGTTTCGTATCATTTTGAGCCAAGCAAATACTTGCAATTTGACGATATACTAACGAGTTATCATTATCTAATTCTTTAGCCCGCAGATAATATTCTTTTGCAATTTCATAGTTTTCTTGTTTTTGTTCTAAGTTCCCAAGGCGAATTAAAGCATATAAGTGTTCAGGATTTAAACTTAAGCAAGTTTCAAAATTATGCTTTGCAGCTGAAATATCACCCATGTTTAAGCATAAATTTCCGAGATTATAATAAATCGCATTATCATTAGCATTTAAAACTAAAGATTGCTCAAAATGCTTACGAGCTTCAACATTATAGCCAAGTGACGACATGCAAACACCTAAAGAATTCCAAGCAAGTGCATTAGTTTCATCAGCTAAAAGAGATAATTTATACTCATCAATCGCACCAAAAATATCACCAGCACAATGTTTTCTATCAGCACTAATATTAAGTGCAACGCTATCAAAAATGCCAATATGTGGCTTTGGCAATAACAATGCGTATTCTAAGGATTTTCTAACGCAATCCACCATTTCTGATTTCTTTAGTGCTAAGAAAGGATAGTAACTAATGCCAACTGCTAAGCCTGATTTAAGCTTTGTATTAATTTTTTCATAAATTTTTGAAATTTCACATGTATTGTCATGAGGGTGGAATACAATTAAACTATGTAAACCATATCTACCAATTGTGATTTCTTTTGTAAAACTTTTTCTAAGCAGTTTAACGCAATTTTCAACGACATTTTTTTTATCCGTGTCAAATAATTGTAAGAGCGAAAGAGAAAACTTATCATGTTCATGGCTTAAGCTTGCAAATTTGGCTAAAAACTCACTATGCGACAATAGATTTGTGTCTGGCTGACTATCACCATATGGCAATAAACTTAAATTATCACCAGCTTGCGGTAATCTACTAGGGTCAACAAGATTTAAAATTTCTGCCTCTGCTTCATGCTCTCGCACTTCAATTAAGCAGACTTCGCCCTTATAAATTGACTTAGATTCTGCACTATTTTGCCAAACTGAAAAAACTTGACCTTGGCTAAGACCAGCTACTCGACCAAGATTCACAAGCACACGAGAAAACGGTAGAGTTTCAACGCATTTTATACCATCATATAAGATACGGTTATAAGATAAAACTCGCACTTCACTATCTCTAGCAAGTTTTGCAGACAGGCTTGCACGCTGCATTAAAGCTTGTACTTGATCAAGCGGATCATGGCTCGCAACACCGTCCAAATCATAAGGATATGCAGCAATTCCGATATAAGTTCTTGCGCTAAGCTTGCGCTCTGTAAGAGGAGTTATTTTATAGATTTTGTCAAATTCTTCAGCGATATTTAAAGCTAATTTTTCTGAATTAATGCGGTTTTCGCTAGGAATAAAGATAGTAAAGCTATAATCACCATCACGTGCAGCTATACAGTTTTCAGGAATAAGTTTTTTAAGCTCTACCCCAAAATCTTTTATAAATTCAAACGCAAGTTTTTGACCATATTCAGTAGCAATTTTTTGCAAAGACTCTAAATTAATACTAAGTAAAATGAAAGTGCTACCATAGCTATTTGCATAATTTTTTGCAGACGATTTTTCCTTTTCTACAAAACTTTTCTGCATGGCACTTATCTCGCCACTTACGTGCTGTGTAAAAACACTATAAGTACTTAGCCCACTATATTCATCAGTACAATAAGCCTTAAAAAGCTCCATATATTCTAAGCAAAGAACAGTTAAGCCAGGCAATTTATCTAAAAGGCTTTCATCAAAATCACTAACACCCTTTAGCGTAAAAACACCAAGACCAGCAAAACCATGCTTACGTGGTAACCAAAGAGGTAAAATAAGCGTATTTTCTTCCGCAATATAAGATGGCTTTGTAGATTGGTTTTCTTTAGGAAAATATAGAAAATGTTCTTCAAATTTAATAAAACGGCTTAAGCTCGTTGCTAAATGCTCTTCAAACTCTAGCATATCATGCTGAGTTAATTTAATAAAATCGTTTTGTTCCATAATGGTCGTCGAGTAAAATTACTCTCCCCTTTTTGTAAAATATGTTTCAATATATACTATAAAAAAACGATTTTTTAAATATAACAAAACTCAATAATTAAATCAAATAAAAACAGAACAAATTCACGATACGCTCGCTAAAGCATT
>CAYJPK010000098.1:0-1668 GCA_964372035.1 uncultured Desulfovibrionaceae bacterium
TTGCGTACATAAAGCTACTATTAAGTATCTATTGCAAAACACCACAAATTATTCTTGTATCTGCTTTAATTTACGGTGCAAATACGAACGCTCAAGCCCAACTAACTCCGCAAGTTTAGTGACATTTCCACCGCATTCATCTAATTTTTGTGCCAAATAATAAGCCTCAAAGCTATTGCGTGCCGTTTTATAATCAAGTTCAGTAAAATCGGGGGTTTGCATCTTATGTATGTCTTGCAGTTCTTGTCCCTTGCAAATAGCATCTTGTAAATTACTATTAGCCTGCATAGGCTTAAAAGCATTTTTCATTTCGCTTGGTAAATCAGCAAGTTGGACTGTTTTTGCACTAAATAAAATATTCATGCGCTCAACAAAATTTTTAAGCTCTCTAACATTTCCAAACCAGCTATAATTTTGCAAAGCACTAATTACATCATCAGAAAACTTTGCAGGATTTGAGGTGTTTTTGTTAAACTCTTGAATTAAAAGAGTAATGTCAGAGCTTCTCTCACGAAGTGGCGGCAGATGCAAGGGCATCACGCAAAGGCGATAATATAAATCCTGTCTAAATTCCCCTTTGTTTATAGCCTCTTCAAGGTTTTTATTCGTTGCCGCAATAACACGCACATCGACCTTTATCGTCTTAGTTCCGCCGACACGCTCAAAGCTTTGTTCTTGCAAAATTCTTAAAATTCGAGCCTGTGTCTTTAGGCTCATGTCGGCAATTTCATCTAAAAATAAAGTCCCTTGATGTGCCATTTCAAAGCGTCCAATACGCTTTTCATTTGCCCCAGTGAAAGCACCTTTTTCATGCCCAAAAAGCTCACTTTCAATAAGCTCTTCAGGAATTGCCGCACAGTTAACTGCAACTAACGGATAGTCTAAACGCTGGCTATGTTTATGAATATGCTTTGCACAGAGTTCTTTCCCAGTGCCATTTTCACCAGTTAAAAGCACCCAAGCATCACTTTGCGCAACCTTGGTCAGCGTTTCTTTAAACTCTAACATAATACTAGACTTTCCAGTTAGCTCATTGTCACTTGGAATTGCAGCTAGCAAAGCTTGATTTTTACGTTTTAAAATATTTAATTCAAGCCCACGCTTAACAACTAGCAAAACCTTATCCAGCGAAAGTGGTTTTTCAATAAAATCATATGCACCAAGGCGAATTGCCGAAACCGCAGTTTCAATTGTGCCATGACCAGAAATCATAACAATTGGTAAGTTTTGGTGAGTAGCATGAATTTTTTCGAGAGCTTCCATGCCGTCCATTTTCTTCATCCAAATATCAAGAAATACAAGGTCAGGATTTACATTGTCAAGCATTTCAATGCCTTGTTCCGCTGATTCGGCATCGTAAACTTCATAGCCCTCGTCCTCTAAAATTCCACGAAGCGAAATACGGATTGGCTCTTCATCATCTATTATAAATATTTTATGTTTCATTTTTTTTTAGTTGTGGCTTAGCCACTTTTGTATTGATTTGTTTATATTTATATTTTTTTGTGGCTCATGCCACTTTTTTATTTTTCTGTTTATATTTATATTTATTTGTGGCTCATGCCACTTTTTTATTTTTTTTGTGGCTTAGCCACGTCGTGACTTGTCACGTTGTGACATCGTCACTTTTGTTGTTTATTTAAGCTGTTGAAGCCTTAAGTATTGCAA
>CAYJPK010000098.1:1768-6904 GCA_964372035.1 uncultured Desulfovibrionaceae bacterium
GTGACATCGTCACTTTTGTTGTTTATTTAAGCTGTTGAAGCCTTAAGTATTGCAAAACAGCTTACATTGTATTTTTATACTTAATAGTAACGCAAAACTCAAATTCTGTCACTCTGAGGTGGCTCATGCCACCGTGAGAGTCCATGCCTTTAAAATTTTTATTAGAGTCGCTTTGCTCCATGGATTGCCGCGTCGTCGCAAGCTTCTCCTCGCAATGACAAAGCTTGAGTTTTGCGTTGCCATAAAATAAACTCACTAAGTAACACAATAAAAGTGGCTAAGCCACCTTTGGCAATGCTTAACATACACAAAGCCAAAACAAAGGAGGAACTTGTTCGCCTTTGTTTTGCTAAAGCTATTATTCACTGCGTTCATACTAAAGTTCTAGGGTGTTACTCAAAATACCGCATAGAAATTTTCTTAAGCTCCTCTTCACTTTCTAAGATTGCGTAATCATTAGGTAAACCAAGTTCAATAAGCTCATTCACTACTTCATTGCACTCATTATCATTTCGCCCATGAATCATAGTATATAAGGTGTACTGCCAGTCAAGCGCATCACTAGGTCTAAAGTAACAATGTGAGATATTACTATGGCTTGCAGCAATTTTCCCAAGATTTTGAGCCTCTTCTTCGAGTACGCACCAAGCCACCATAGCATTATGATTCCAGCCTGCTTTTTGATGTTTAATGCTAGCTCCAAATCTTCGTATTATATTATTATCTTTGAGTTTTTGTAATAGGTTTATAACAAATCTCTCATTAGTGCCAACTTGATCAGCTATATCCTTATAAGGCGTGAGCGAATCAGGCAAATCATTTTGCACAATTTTTAAGATTTGTTTTTCAATTTCGCTAAAGTTCATGTTAATTCTCCAATAGTTATGATAAACAAAAGAATAATGTGTTTTTAGTTTGCTAGCTATATTTTTTCTTGTCAATCTTTATTTTTTGTTTTAGTATGTTTTCAAGGAAAAATTTTAACTTAAATAGATTAAAATAACTTAAATAATCGAGGAAAACAATGAAAAAAATTAAAGTTGGTATCAATGGTTTTGGACGTATTGGCCGTCAGGTGTTTCGTGCATTTGCTAATGAATATAAAGATTCTGTAGAAGTTGTTGCGATTAACGACTTATATGATGCTAAGTCAAATTTCCATTTATTAGAGTATGATAGCAATTATGGTCGTGCTAACTTAAACCCTGTTGTTGAGGGTGATAATGTAAAAGTTGGCGATTGGAATGTTCATTGTTTTGCTGAGCGTGACCCAAAAAATTTAAAATGGGGCGATTACGGAGTAGATATTGTTATTGAATCAACAGGTATTTTCCGTTCTGCAAAAGAAGCTCAAGTTCATGTTGATAATGGCGCTAAAAAAGTAATCATCACAGCTCCAGCAAAAGACCAAGATAAGACTATTGTTATGGGTGTAAACGATAATGAATACGATCCAGCAAAGCATCATATTGTATCAAATGCATCATGCACAACTAACTGCCTTGCTCCAGTTGCTAAGACTATCAACGATAAATTTGGCATTAAAAGCGGCGTAATGACTACAGTTCACGCATATACTAATGACCAACGTATCTTAGACATGGCTCATAGTGATTTACGTCGTGCACGTGCTGCAGCTTGTAGCATTATCCCAACTTCAACAGGTGCTGCGCAAGCAGTTGCTGAAGTAATTCCAGAGCTTAAGGGCAAATTTACAGGTTATGCACTTCGTGTGCCAACTCCAACAGTATCAGTAGTTGACTTTACTGGTATTTTAGAAAAAGAAACAACAACTGAAGAAATCCGCAAGGTTTTAAAAGAAGCAGCAGAAGGTCCACTTAAAGGCATTATGGCATTTAGTGAATTACCGCTTGTATCAATGGATTTCAAGGGCGACAGCCACTCTTCAATTGTTGATGCACAATACTGCACAGTTCAAGACGGCACCTTAACAAAACTCGTTTCATGGTATGATAATGAGTGGGGCTATTCTTGTCGTGTATGTGATTTAACTTGCTTAATGGCTAAATCATTATAATAGTTAAGTTACTACAATAATAAGGTAATTGCGGGAAAGCTCAAGTGTTAATTTGAGTTTTCCCGTCATGTTTTTTTAAAAGTATAACGAGTTTAAACAGGATTATTTATGCCATACATTCCTCATACTCCGGCTCAAACACAAGAAATGCTTGACATTATTGGTGTTAAAACGCTTGACGACTTATTTTATGAAATAAGCGAAGACATGCGTCCAAAGAGTTTTGATGTTGGTTCTGGTATGACAGAGCTTGAGCTCATGTCACATATGCGTGATTTGTCACATAAAAACAAGGTAGACCTAATTTCATTTTTAGGTGGCGGGTTTTATAATCACTATATTCCTCCAACTGTTGATTTAATTACATCACGCTCTGAATTTTATACAGCCTACACACCTTACCAAGCCGAAAGCTCACAGGGCACACTCCAAGCTATTTTTGAGTTTCAGAGTTCAGTTTGTCGTTTATTTGAGATGGATTGCGCCAATGCTTCAGTATATGATGGCGGTTCTGCACTTTTTGAAGGCTCAATGATGGCAGTTCGTGCAACTGGTCGTAATAAGTTGGTTGTTGACGGTAGCTTGAATCCGATTTGGTACAGAATGTTAAAGGATTATGCGGCTAACTTAGAAATTGAATTTGTGCATGTTGAGCATGTAAATGGTCAGAGCGACATTAATGATTTCAAGAAAAATATTGATGAAAACTGTGCAGCAGTAATTACACAAAATCCTAATTTCTTTGGCAGTATTCAAGATTTTACAGAGCTTTTTGCCTATGCAAAAGAAAAGGGTGCGATTAGTATAATCAGCGTTAACCCTGTTATGCAATCTGTTTTAAAAACACCTGGTGAAATGGGTGCTGATATTGCAGTTGCTGATGGTCAAGGTATTGGATTAACTTTATCTTTTGGCGGTCCTTATCTTGGAATTATGACTTGCACAAAGAAAATGGTACGCCAATTACCGGGTCGTATTGCAGGTCGCACAGTTGATGTTGACGGCAAAACAGCTTACGTTTTGACTTTACAAGCTCGTGAACAGCATATTCGCCGTGCAAAAGCGACTTCAAATATTTGCTCTAACCAAGCTCTTTGTGCGCTTCGTGCTGTTATTCACATGGCACTGCTTGGCAAAGAAGGCATGATTTCAACAGCAGAAATTTCAATGAACATGGCAAGATATGCTCTTGAAAACTTGCTTAAAATTGATGGCGTGAAATTATTAAATGATGCTCCATTTGGCTATGAATTTGCGATTACTTTACCAAAAAGTGCGAAAGAAGTAGTTGATGCATTAATGGATAAAAAATTATTAGCTGGTGTAGCTTTATCTAAATATTATAATGGCATGGATAATGCTTTGCTAATTGCTTGTACTGAATTAACCACAAAGGCGCAAGTTGACTTACTTTGCAAAGAATTACGAGGTGCATTATGAGTATTTTTACAAAATCAGTAGAAGGCAGAACAGGGATTTTACCTGGTAAAGCTGAGAAAAAGGCGAGCGAGCTTTTACCAAGCTCATTACTTCGTAAAGATGCGCCGAAATTAGCAGAGCTTTCAGAGCTTGATGTTGTGCGCCACTATACTAATTTATCCAAGAAAAATTTTGGTGTTGATTCAAACTTCTATCCGCTTGGCTCATGCACCATGAAATATAATCCAAAATTCATGGAAAGCGTTGCAGGGCTTGCAGGTTTTACCTTTGCGCACCCGCTTTTAGGTCAATTAGCACCGCAAAATGTTCAAGGTTCTTTAGAGCTTATCTATAATATGGAACGCTTGCTTTGTGAAATCAACGGTCTTGCGGCTTTCACCATGCACGGCATGGCAGGCGCTCATGGTGAGTGGATTGGCGTAATGATGATAGCAGCTTACCATAAAGATAAGGGTAACAAGAAAACTAAAATCATTTGTCCAGATGCTGCCCACGGTACTAACCCAGCTTCAGCAGCTCTTGCAGGTTTTGAAGTAATAAACATTGAATCTGTTGATGGCATGGTTGATGCTGACAAATTAGAAGAAGCTTTAACAGACGACGTGGCGGCAGTTATGATGACTTGCCCTAACACCTTAGGATTATTCGAAAGACACTTGCCAAAAGTAGTAGAAAAGCTTCGCAAAATTGATGCCTTATTATATTATGATGGTGCAAATGCAAACGCAATTTTAGGTAAAATGCGTGTTGGTGACGTTGGCTTTGACGTTGTTCACCACAACTTGCATAAAACTTTCGGTACTCCGCATGGTGGCGGTGGTCCTGGTTCTGGTCCAGTTGGTGTTAGTGAAAGATTAGTTCCGTATTTACCGATTTCACGTGTTGTGAAAAATGGCGATGAATACGCTTTAAGCTACGATTTCCCAAAAAGCATTGGCTTTGTTACACCATTCTACGGAAGTTTTGGCGTATTTTTAAAGGCTTATGCCTATATCATGCTCCTTGGCTCACAAGGTTTAACACGAGCTGCAGAGTATTCAGTTTTAAATGCAAACTATTTGCGTAAAAAATTAGAGAATATTCTTACAATTCCTTATAATCGTATATGCTTACATGAATTTGTAGCTCAACCAAGCGATCCAAATGTTAGAGCTCTCGACATTGCAAAAGCACTCCTAGACGAGGGTATCCACGCACCAACAGTGTATTTCCCATTAATCGTTAAAGAATGTTTAATGATTGAGCCAACTGAAACTGAAAATAAGGAAACTCTTGATAATTTCGTTGAAGTTATCGCAAAAATCATGGAGCTAGGCAAAACTGATTTAGCTAAATTACTCGAAGCACCAACTAAAACTTCTGTGCGTAGAGTTGATGAAGTTAAAGCCGCTAGGGATATGATTATTACAGAGCCAGTTGTTTAATAATTTATTGATTATTATTTGTTGTGTAGGGAAAGGCTAGCCTTTCCCTACATGTAATAATTTTTTTTAATTTTATTTTTTTATTTTATTTTTTATTTTATTTTTTTGTGGCTTAGCCACATCGTGACTTGTCACTTTGTGACTGCGTCACTTTTTGGTTTATGTTGGCTGATAAAGCCTTAAGTTTTGCAAAACAGAGTAATATATTTTTTATTTAATAAATTTAAGCTTAAG
>CAYJPK010000099.1:0-6895 GCA_964372035.1 uncultured Desulfovibrionaceae bacterium
TGAACTTTTTTTTATCAATCAAGTGAATTTACTTGCCCTAACTCTCGTATAATGCTAAACATAGAATCAATGGAGAAAAATATGTATAAAGTTCTTATTATAATATGTTTATCTTTTTTTGTTTTAACTAAGGCAGTCTACGCTGAAGATTTAATTTATATTGTAAAACAAAATGATTCAGCCGCAGTTCAAAAATTACTTAAAAACGGCGCTAGTCCCAACATCAGTGATGAAAAAGGACTTACCCCTTTAATGTATGCTGCATTTTTAGATAACACAACAATGATTGACAACCTTATTAACGCAGGTGCAAAGATTGATGCACGTGATAATAAGAGCCGAACACCGCTATTGATTGCTAGCTTCCATGGAAAAAGTAATGCCGTTGAAGCCCTCATCGGGTATAAGGCCGATATTAATGCAGTAGCGCAGGACGGTAAAACTTCACTTATGATTGCAGCTGGTAATGATGATGTTTTGACTGCTACAAGACTTATCGAAGCGGGTGCGAATATTGAAGCTACAAACCGTGACGAGTTTACCGCTTTGTTTTTTGCTGCACAGTATGGAAAGCTGAAAACATTGAAACTCCTTATACAAAATGGTGCAAATATCGATGCTAGAGATGAAAATGGAATGACAGCTCTTATGTATGCAAGCTTAGATGCTCGTTTAGAATCAATACAAATGCTACTAGATAATAGTGCTGATATAAACGCTACAAATATTATTGGTGCGACTGCGCTAATGTTGGCAGCAAGCTCACAACCCTTAATTATTTCTGAATTACTTCTTAGAAATGGTGCAAATCCAAACGCAAAACTCTCAAGCGGTAAAACTATTCTTGAGCTTGCCGCAGGTAACTCGCATAAAGGCATTATAGAAGTTTTAAAACGTTATGGAGCTAAATAGCCAAAAAATTTATATTACAAAAAAATAATTTCTTACGATAACATTTTAATTTATACTATAAAGCAAGAACTTGTAAACAAAGTTTACTTTTCTTGCATTTTTATTTGTTTATTGTAACTATTAATTTTTTTTATTACTACATGTTAACATGTTTTTCATCATCGACTAGTTAATAACATGGCAATAATTTTTTAAACTTACAGCAATAATATATCTATAATGTTCTGAGTTTGTAGCTAAGTTTTAATATTTTAATTGCATTAAACTTCTTATAAAGATACCTTTGATCTTTTAGATAAAAAAAAGGGGCTTAAAGCCCCAGTATAATAATATACGTATATATTATCTTGTTACGTCAATACCATTCCAAAGCCATATTTGTGTAGGACATGCACACCATTCTTTAGTGTTTGCACGATATTCTAGCATATGAGGTGCTACACCATGAGCATCAAAAGCTGCTTTATCTTCCCAAATTTCATAAAAGAAAAAAAGATTCTCATCTTCCATATTTTGATGAAAATCGTATAAGATACAGCCTTTTTCTTCACGAACTTTAGGAATATTGTTTAAAATAGCTTCCTTAAGTTGATCAGCATAGCCTTGTTTTGCTGTAATAATAGCACCAATGTAATACTTTTCCATTATAAACTCCTTATGGTATTAGCGTGTGAATATACGCCATTTTATAACATCACCTTCTTGCTCTGGAAATACATGCAAGATAGGTTCATCCTTCCATATGTATAACATGCCATAGTCGTCTTGAACTTCACAAAACATATTTTTGGCAATATTACTAGGGTCAAGTGTGCTTGGATCTTCACCTCGTTCAATTAATTCTTCACGAAGCAACTCTTCAATCCTATCAGCTAATTCTTTGGGTGGTTTCATAATAATTTAAATTTAATGAAATGTAAAATGGTTAAAATAAAAATAGCACGAACAATATAAAATTATCCGTGCTATAAAAATGTTAAGAGTTAAAAACTCCTAGCAATTACTTAACTTCAACAGTTGCGCCTGCTTCAGTAAGTTGTTTTTGTGCGTCTTCAGCTTCTTCTTTTGATACGCCTTCTTTAAGGGTAGCAGGAGCGCCGTCAACTTTATCTTTTGCTTCTTTAAGGCCAAGACCTGTAAGAGCACGAACTACTTTAATAACGCCAATTTTGTTATCGCCAGCAGCTTTTAAAACAACGTCAAATTCTGTTTTTTCTTCAGCTGCTTCAGCTGCGCCGCCTGCAGGAGCAGCAACAACCATAGCTGCAGCAGGAGCAGCAGCAGACACACCAAATTTATCTTCAAGTTCTTTAATGAATTCAGAAAGCTCGAGTACTGTCATGTTAGAAATAAATTCTACAACTTGTTCTTTAGTAACAGACATGGAAATCTCCAATAATAATTTTTAAAAGGTTAATATCGATTCTTCTCTACAAAAACTAAGCAGCTTTTTTTTCTTCAATAGCTTTAAGCGCATAAAGAAGTGGGCGAACCATGTTGCCCAAAAGTGATACAAAGTTTGTAGGGACAGCATTCATAGTGCCAAGTACTTGTGCAAGTAAAACTTCCTTACTTGGGAGTTTAGCAAGATCATCAACTTGTTCAGCTGTCATCATCTTGCCTTGCAAGCTACCATGGCGAAGTGTAAATAATTTACTTGATTTAGCAAATTCACTCACAGCTTTTGCTACTGCCACAGGGTCTTCATATCCAAGAGCTACAGCACAGTTTTCTTTAAACATATCTTTGATACATTCGTGCTGTGTTTCGGTAAATGCTAAACGAGCTAGAGTATTTTTTACAACATAAAATTCGCCGCCTACTTCACGTAGTTTTACTCTAAGGTTCGTTAGCTCTTCCACCGTCATGCCCTTAAAATCCGTAACCACAGCGAATGAAGCAGCATCAACTTTTGATTTAACTTCTGCAATAATAGCAGCTTTTTCGGACCTATTCACGTAAGTCTCCTCACGAAAAGGGTTAATTTAGGTGGAATGCCAAGCTTTAAGACTGTCTGGGTAGGGTTTAATTTTATACCTACCGTCTTAGACTCGATATTCCATGCCTTTGCCATGCTCACATTACTGCAAGCAAAATATATAATAAAATTAAATATTCTCTAAAAATGAACGAATAAGAGTAGGATCAACTTTGAAACCAGGTCCCATAGTAGTTGAAACTGCCATATTCTTCATATAAGTACCTTTTGCTGACGCTGGTTTTAAGCGATTAACAGCTTCAAGTACTGCTTTTAAGTTGTCAGCGATTTTTTCAGCACCAAATGATACTTTACCAAGAGGAGCATGTAAAACACCAGCTTTATCAACTTTAAATTCAACACGACCTGCTTTTAATTCTTGAACTGCGTTAGCAACATCAAATGTTACTGTACCAGTTTTAGCGTTAGGCATAAGACCACGAGGTCCAAGAACACGACCGATTTGACCAACTAAAGCCATTACATCAGGAGTTGCAACAGCAGCGTCAAAATCCATGAAGCCGTCTTTAATTTGTTGTACTAAATCTTCTGCACCAGCAATATCAGCACCAGCTTCTTTAGCTTCAGCTTGTTTTTCACCTTTACAGAAAACTGCAACACGAACTGTTTTACCTAAACCATGTGGTAAGCTAACAGCACCACGAACCATTTGATCTGAATATTTAGGGTCAACGCCTAAACCAATTGCAACATCAACAGTTTCATCAAATTTAGCAAATGAGGCTGCAACTGATTTCTCTACAGCTTCCTTAACCGAATAACGTGTATTTGAGTCAAGACCTTCTGTCGCTTGACGATATTTTTTGCCGAATTTTGGCATGTTCATA
This sequence comes from uncultured Desulfovibrionaceae bacterium, assembly GCA_964372035.1. Taxonomy (GTDB): domain Bacteria; phylum Desulfobacterota; class Desulfovibrionia; order Desulfovibrionales; family Desulfovibrionaceae; genus CAYJPK01. The sequence goes on from CAYJPK010000099.1 coordinate 3,739, forward strand.
TCCTTATAAATTTACGATTGTGTCAAAATTAAATTAGCAAAAAGCTAAATCCTTTAGACATTCATCTCCTGCTACATAACTTGTGGCAGTAATATCAGTTACTTAATTTCAATACCCATGCTACGAGCTGTACCCATAATGGATTTCATAGCAGCATCAAGGCTAGCAGCGTTTAAATCAGGCATTTTTGTTTTAGCAATTTCCTCAACTTGAGCCATGCTAATACTACCCACTTTATTACGGTTAGGTTCACCAGAACCTTTTTCAACTTTAGCTGCTTTTTGAATTAAAACTGGAGCAGGAGGAGTCTTGGTAATAAAAGTAAAAGATCTATCTGCATATGCAGTGATTACTACAGGAATAATCATTCCCTTTTGATCTGCTGTTTTAGCATTAAATTCCTTACAGAATGCCATAATATTTAAGCCGTGTTGGCCTAAAGCCGGACCAACAGGAGGCGATGGGTTAGCTGCTCCTGCAGGGATTTGTAATTTGATCTTGGCAATTTCTTTCTTAGCCATGAGAACCTCAATATAGTTTTATATAAATATTACCAAATGGTAATAAAATTAACCTTTTGTGACTTGGATAAAGTCAAGTTCAACTGGTGTTTGTCTTCCAAAAATAGAAACAGAAACACGTAACTTGCCCTTATCATAGTTAACATCTTCAACGGTGCCATTAAAGCCACCGAAAGGACCGTCGACAACTCGAACTTCGTCCCCTCTATCAAAACTGAATTTTGGACGTGGAGTCTCTTGACGAGATTCCATTAAATTCAATATTTTAGCTGCTTCTTCCGGTTTCATTGGTGCAGGACGATTTTTTCCTCCAACAAAGCCAGTAACCTTAGGAATGTTTTGCACCAAGTGCCAAGAATAATCGGTCATTATCATTCTGACCATCACATAGCCTGGGTAAAACTTACGAGTGGTAGTCTTTTTAGCACCACCTTTTCCTAATTCAATTACTTTTTCTGTTGGTACAACAACTTCTAAAATAAGTCCGTTGTCCTGCTCTGTGCGCATCATCTCACGAATTGTTTGCTCAACTCTTTGCTCAAAGCCAGAATAAGTGTGAACTATATACCACTTAGACTTAGCATCATCTTCTTGTGAAACTGGATTTACAGTCTGCTCTGGTGCAAGTTCGGTAATATCGGCTACTTGCGGCTCGTTAGCATCTTCGTATTCGCTCATGCTTACATCCTTAACTTAATATAAGACCGATAAGCTTGGATAATCCTAAATCCACCAAACCTAAAAATACAGCCATAACTACCACAAAAATAAGAACTGCGATACTAGTTACTCTGGTTTCTTTAGAAGAAGGCCAGCTGACCTTGCGCAATTCTACACGAGATAACTCAAAATAGTTCATTAATCTTGATAAACCACTTTGTGAGCTAGCTTCGGTTTTTTCTGGTGCTGTTTGCTTTTTGGTCATTTTTAGACTGCCTATGTAAAATTAAAATATGATTATAGCCTGTTTCGCTTATGCCAAACAGGCTATTAAACTTTTTTTGACAAAATCTGATAAGTGGCAGGCCAGGAGGGATTCGAACCCCCAGCACTCGGTTTTGGAGACCGACGCTCTACCGTTAGAGCTACTGACCTGCATTTATATCTAAAAGTCTAGCGAGTTTCTCTGTGAAGAGTGTGTTTCTTATCCCAAGGACAATACTTCATCAACTCAATACGACCTGTAGTGTTTTTCTTGTTCTTATCAGTTGCATAATTACGACGCTTACATTCTGTACATGCAAGCTGTATGTTTACGCGCATAATTACTCCACGATTTCTGTTACAACGCCAGCGCCAACAGTACGACCACCTTCACGGATAGCAAAGCGTAAGCCTTGTTCCATCGCGATAGGAGCGATCATTTCAACGTTGAATGTTGCGTTGTCACCAGGCATAACCATTTCTACACCTTCGTTAAGAGCGATAACACCAGTAACGTCAGTTGTACGGAAATAGAATTGTGGACGGTATCCTGTGAAGAATGGAGTGTGACGTCCGCCTTCTTCTTTAGATAATACATAAACTTCTGCTTTAAACTTACGGTGAGGCATGATTGACTTAGGAGCAGCTAATACTTGACCGCGCTCAACGTCTTCTCTCTTAACACCACGTAAAAGTGCACCAATGTTATCGCCAGCTTCACCTTGATCAAGGAGCTTACGGAACATTTCAACACCTGTACAGGTTGTTTTAACAGTTTCTTTAATACCAACGATTTCAACTTCTTCGCCAACTTTAACGATACCACGCTCAACACGACCAGTAACAACTGTACCACGGCCTGAAATTGAGAATACGTCTTCGATAGGCATTAAGAATGGTTTATCGATATCACGTTGTGGCTCAGGAATGTAATTATCGCAAGCTTCTAATAAGTCTAATACACATTTAGCGTCAGCAGAATCAGCACTGTCAGACTCTAATGCTTTTAATGCAGAACCTTGGATAACTGGAATGTCATCACCAGGGTAGCCGTATGAGCTTAAGAGTTCACGAACTTCGAGTTCTACTAATTCTAATAATTCTGGATCGTCAACCATGTCACATTTGTTCATAAATACTACTAAGTATGGAACACCAACTTGGCGAGCTAATAAGATATGCTCACGAGTTTGTGGCATAGGACCATCAGTTGCAGCAACAACTAAGATAGCGCCGTCCATTTGAGCAGCACCAGTAATCATGTTTTTGATGTAGTCGGCGTGGCCTGGGCAGTCAACGTGAGCATAGTGGCGTTTTTCTGACTCGTACTCAACGTGAGCTGTAGCGATTGTAATACCGCGCTCTTTTTCTTCAGGTGCTTTATCGATTTCATCAAATGCGATAAATTTACCACCACCGTGTGCCATACCAGCAACTTTAGTGATAGCTGCAGTAAGAGTGGTTTTACCATGGTCAATGTGACCAATTGTACCAATGTTTACGTGTGGTTTTTTACGTTCAAATTTTTCCTTACCCATAATCTTCTCCCTATGGCTTTACTTTGCGTTCAAATAAATAATTTTCGCCTATTACGGCGAATTCTATAATAAAACTTATTGTTATTAAAATTTGCAGGGGATAAAATAAAGAAATAAGAGTGGAGCGGGAAACGAGACTCGAACTCGCAACCCTCAGCTTGGAAGGCTGATGCT
>CAYJPK010000100.1:0-6829 GCA_964372035.1 uncultured Desulfovibrionaceae bacterium
AAAAAGATAAAGCGAGTAAATTGACAAAATATAAAAATTTAAAAATATAAAAATATAAAAATAAAACCCATGAAACAAATGAAACAAATAAAAAAAGACCTAAACGAACATAAAAGCACAAAACAAACAATAAACCAACAAACAAAAAATCCAAGGCAACTAAAGCACCTTGGATTTTTTGAAAGCTGATTTTTAAGTCACGAGAAAGTAATTTTTACCTATGCTCTACATCACTTAACTTGTCTTTAGAATTATAATTCTACTTCAGCATTTTTTTCTCTAGCTAAAAATTCTTTTACTAGTTTAAATACTACTGGGCTTAATAGTAAAAGTGCTATTAAGTTTGGTATTGCCATACAAGCATTCAAGGTATCAGCTAGCAACCAAACAACATCAAGCTCAACGAGAGCACCAACAGGTACAACTAAGGTAAAGAGTATTCTGAATGGTTTTAATATCTTATCACCAAAAAGGAATATCATACATCTTTCACTATAAACGCACCAGCCTAAGATTGTTGTAAAGGCAAAAAGACATAGGGCAACTGTTACTAAAGATCCACCAAAGCCACTTGGCAACACACCTTCTAAGACTGTATCAAAGGCTAAAGTTGTAAGGGCTGCGCCATTTTTTCCATTTACAGGGTCTAGTACACCAGAGACTAAAATTGCAAAACCAGTCATGGAACATACTATAATAGTATCAATGAAGGTTCCGAGCATACCAATTAAGGCTTGTGTCATTGGCTCACGAACTGTAGCTGTTGCGTGTGCAATTGGGGCGCTACCAAGACCTGCTTCATTTGAAAATACACCACGGGCAACACCATAACGAAGGGTCATCCAAATAGAAGCACCAAAAAGTGCTGACGGTTGAAAGGCTTCTGTTATAATAGTAGAAATTATTTGAGGCACAGCATCAATCTTTAGGATAATAACGAATAATGATATTAAGATATAGAAAAATGCCATAGTTGGAACAATTTTACCTGCAACAGCTCCAATTCTTTGAACACCACCAATTAAAACTGCGCCAACAAGCACAAATAAGATAATTGCTGTAATCATTGGGTCAACTTGGAAATTTTCACTTAGTGCATCTGCAATTGAATTTGTTTGAGTCATATTACCAATGCCAAAGCCGGCAATTGAGCCAAAAATTGCAAAGGCAGTTCCTAACCAAATCCAATTTTTACCAAGACCATTCTTAATATAGTACATTGGACCGCCAACTACATTGCCGTCTGGAGTAACTTCACGATATTTTACAGCTAAAAGAACTTCAGCAAATTTTGTTGCCATGCCGACCATTGCAGTGCACCACATCCAAAAAAGCGCACCAGGACCACCAAAAAAGATTGCTGTTGCAACACCTGCAATATTACCAGTACCAATTGTGGCTGCAAGTGCTGTCATTAGCGCGTTAAATGGTGAAAGTTCACCCTCTGCATCATCAGCAGATTTTCTTGTTTTCCACATTTTTTTGAAACCATCAGGAATTCTCCTAAAGGTTAAAAAACGTAATCCCACAGTTAAAAAAAGACCTGTACCAAGCAAAAGAACAAGCATAACTGGACCCCAAACAAAACCATTGATTGGAGTTAAAATATCAGTAATTTGCTGTGCTAATGAATCCATATATTCCTCCAGAAAAGCCAATGTAACTAAAAATTTTTAGTTCGAAAAAAAGCATATATAACTTTCTCATAAAAATAAACATTTTTTTTACCATCTTTTTTAGCTAGTTAGTCGAAATCTACAAAAATAACTTTAAATAAGTTTTTCTAAAGACGCGCTGACTTCAAACATTATTACAGCACGCTAGAAACAAATCCTACCAAAGCAAAGCTTAAATAAGGCTTGCTTGTTATTAGAAAATAACTTATCATAAATATATTAGTGTTATAACTAAAAAATACTCGGAAAAAATGGGAGACTATTATGCATAACTTTAATTACTACTTGCCAACAAAAATAATTTTTGGCGAAAACACATCTGTTCAACTAGCGCCAGAACTTAAAAAAGCTGGAATAAACACTGTTGTTGTGTTAACTGGCGGCAAATCTGTATATTCTTCCGGTTTATATGATTTAGTTACTAAGTCCTTAGATGATGAAGGCATTAAGTGGGAATGTGTTAGTGGTGTTCAGCCAAATCCTCGCTTATCAAAAACACGTGAAGCTGTTGATATGGCTAAGAAAATCAATGCTAAAGCTATCGTGCCGATTGGTGGTGGTAGTGTATTTGACTGCTCTAAAGCTGTTGCGCTTGGTGCTGGTTCTAAAAATGATATTTGGGACATTATGGCTAAAAAAATGGCTTTTGATGGTGCTCTTCCTGTTTACGGAATTTTAACACTTTCCGGCACTTCAAGCGAAATTAACTCTACCTTTGTTATTACTAACGAAGAAACACAAGAAAAATTTGCTTTTGCTAATGATGTTTGTTTACCAACTTTATCCATTGTTGACCCTACCTTACAATATACTGTTCCGCTACAGCAAATTATGCATTGTGGCGTTGATGCACTTAGCCATATTTTAGAAGCATATTTTGCAGGAGAGACTACTAGCCAAGTTATTATTGAGCATTGCGAGTCTTATTCTAGAGCAATTATTCGTGATTTACGTGCTATGCCGAGCGCTCAGCAGGATTATGAAGTGCGCTCTGAGCTTTGTTTCTGTAGCATTTTTGCTCATAGCGGTTGGGCAAGTGTTGGTCGTCCTGTGCGTGGTGATTTCTCATCACATAAAATTGGTCACGGTATTGGCGGTATGTTTGATATTGCGCATGGCGTAACTATTGGTATTATGATGAGTGCTTGGTTTAAGCAAATTTATGATTTAGATTTAGCTCGCCCTATGCTTGCTAGATTTGCTCGTAATGTTTTTGGTTTAACATCTGCTCCTAATGACGATTTTGCTTTAGCGGCTGTTAATGAATTTAAAGCTTTTGTAAAATCACTTGATATGCCTGTTTCACTTTCAGAAGTTGGCATTAAAGAAAGTGACCTTGATGCAATTGCTGAAAATGCTGCTCGCACCTTGCCTTTTGGTTGTGTTCAGCCTATGAGCTATGAAAATATTAGGGCTTTATTGCAAGTTGCACTATAATTTTTTTGATGCAATTTTTAGTTTACAAATAAAAAAATAGTATTATTATATATGGAGTACACTTTTTGTACTCCATTTTTTTATTTAAATTTAAGAATTTTAAGGAAATAATATGAAAGAATTTGCTTTTGAACCAAAATCATGCTGGAAAGTTTATAAAGACGATGCTGCTACAATGCATGATTTCGCAAAAAATTACATTAAATTTTTATCAAATAATAAAACTGAACGTGAAACAACTGATTATGCTGTTGAAGTTTTAAAAAAAGCCGGTTTTAGCGAAGATTTTAATAATGACAAAATTATGCGCCCGTTTTGTGGTAAAAGTCTTTTTGCTGCTAGAAAAGGTAAAAAAGCTCTTGCTGACGGCTTTCATTTAATTAGCTCTCACACAGATTCTCCACGCCTTGATTTTAAACAGCACCCTCTTTTAGAGCAAGCTGCTGTTGGTCAGGCAAAGACCCATTATTATGGTGGTATTCGTAAATATCAGTGGCTTGCAAGACCGCTTGCTTTGCACGGCGTTGTTGTTAAAGAAGATGGTACTGTTGTAAAGATTAATATTGGTGATGATGCTAATGATCCTGTGTTCACAATTGAGGATTTATTACCGCACCTTGCACAAAAACAAGCAACTCAAACCATTGCTGACGCTTTTCCTGCTGAAAGATTAAATATTATTCTTGGGCATCAACCTGTTCTTGCTGATAGCGAAGAAGATGAAAAAGATTTGCCAAAAGATGCAGTTAAAGCTCATATCATTAAAATACTTAATGATAAATATGGAATTAAAGAAGAAGATTTATATTCTGCTGAAATGCAGGCTGTTCCTGCTGGTGATGCTCGCTTTATTGGCTTTGATGAAGCATTAATTGGTGGTTATGCGCACGATGATAGAGTTTGTGTTTATACCTCACTTCACGCTTTTATTGAAGCAAAAGACTTAGAGCATACTGCTGTTTTAATCTTATGGGATAAAGAGGAAATTGGTTCTGAAGGCTCAACTGGTGCACGTTCTAAATTCTTAGAGTACTGCGTTGAAGATATGGTTGAAGCATGGGAGCCACAAACAAAATTACGCAATGTAATGCTTAATAGTAAGGCAATTTCTGCTGATGTTCATGCTGGTCTTGACCCTGATTTCCAAGATGTGCATGAAAAATTAAATGCATCTGTGCTTGGATATGGTCCTTGTATGTGTAAATTCACTGGTTCACGTGGTAAATCTGGCGCAAATGATGCTCACCCAGAATACGTTGCATGGTTACGTAAAATCTTTAATGAGCGTAATATTCCATGGCAAATGGCTGAACTTGGCAAGGTTGACCTTGGCGGCGGCGGGACTGTTGCACTTCACTTAGCAGCTCATGGCATGAATGTTATTGATATGGGTCCATCAGTTCTTTCAATGCATAGCCCGTTCGAAATAGTTTCAAAGGCTGATTTATATGCAACTAAACTTGCTTATTTAGCTTTCTTTGAAGGCAAATAATTTATTTTTATAAATTAAATTTAAGACCGCTTGTCACTTTATAAGGTTGATGAGCGGTCTTTTTTATGGCATAAAAAAAGGCACCTGCTTTAGCAAATGCCTTTAATATAATGATTATTTAAAATTATAAATCAATAAGACGACCTTGTAACCACATATAAGCATCAATATCATCGCCCTCTTTTGGCACATAACCTTGACATACTTTTTCATGCGCATACATCATAACATTAAGTGATGTTTCAATATCTGGTCCAAATTGTAAGCCAAGCATATAAATTTTATGTTCACCAAAATTAGTTTCTTCAACTGACGCAACTTTTGCACGCACTTGATATTCACTTGGGAATTTACCAGGCATAATGATTTGCTTGCCTGCAATAGAAACTTTAAGTTGCGGAACATCTAAGCGAGTTTTATCAGGAAATTCCTTTAAAAATGATTCAACATATGCTTCATACTGCGCACCAGAGCTAATTGTAATATCATCAATTAACGCACGACGCACACCATATGATAAGGCTGACATCAAAAAAGTATGACGCACGCCTGGAGTTAACGCCGCTTTATCTCTAAATAAAAATGGTGTATAGAACCAAAGAGGCTCTGAGCCTTGATCTTTATATACACAAACTTCACCCTCGACGCCATTTTGCCAAGTATAAGTTTCTTCAACAGTTAAATCATTTGGCAAACCTTCAAGAAATGGAATAACAGTTTGCGGTGAAAGCTTTGACTGCTCCTCTGCTTTACCTTGTATAACAACAGCTGCTTTAACAGGTAAATTAGGTGGAAAAGCCATTAAAATTGTTTCATTTTTAGCATCTTTTACTTGCCAAGCTTCACGTGTACCGCCCTGCTCTAAAACTGCTTTCGCTAAAAGGGGTACTTCATTAACCGGATTATCTACCAAACAATGCCATTTATCGCCAAGTCCCTCAAAATGATTATTCATATTTATATCCTATCTATAATAATTGCTTTTTTCAACATCTCGTTATAAAGTTTATTCATAATGTAGTGTATCAACCTTATATACACGTTTTTAAAAAAATCATCAAGTTTATTATTAGTAAATCAAGATATAAAAGGAAATTATTTATGAATTTATTAAATACTATTGGAAATACTGCTATCGTTAAACTAGAAAATTATAATACAGCTGCTGAACTTTATGTAAAAATGGAGGCTAGAAACCCTGGCGGCTCTGTAAAAGATAGGGCGGCACTTTTTATGATTAATGGGCTAAGCGAGCGTGGTGAGCTAAGGGAAAATAGCAAAATTGTCGTCCCAACTAGTGGTAATACCGGCATTGGCTTAGCCTTAATTTGCGCTATCAAAAAAATTGGGCTTGTCTTAACTATGCCAGAATCAATGAGCATTGAAAGACGAGCTATCTTAGCTGCTTATGGCGCTGAAATTGTTTTGACAGAAGCTAGCAAGGGTATGAACGGAGCTATTTTAAAGGCTGAGGAACTCGTTAAAGAAAAGGGCTATATCCTGCTTGACCAATTTTCAAATAAGGACAATGCAAGGGCTCATTATGAAACTACTGGACCTGAAATATTCAACACTATACCTGACTTAGATATTTTTGTGGCTGGCGTTGGCACTGGTGGCACTATCACAGGTACTGGGCATTATCTCAAAAAGAAAAATGCTAATATTAAATTAGTCGCTGTTGAGCCTTATGAATCAGCTGTTTTATCAGGTGAAAAAGCTAATCCTCATTTAATTCAAGGCATTGGAGCTGGCTTTATCCCTAGCATCTTAGATGTAAAAATCATAGACGAAATCATTAAGGTTAAGGGTGAAGATGCCATAAAAACTGCAAAATCTTTATTTGTAAACGAGGGAATTTCTTGTGGAATTTCTTGCGGTGCTGCTTTTCACGCCGCCTTAGAGCTTGCAAAGCGAGCGGAAAATAAGGGCAAAAAAATATTAGCCATTTTGCCTGATGGCGGTGAAAGATATTTATCGACTAAGTTATTTGTATAATATAAATTTTAAATAAAAAAAATGTGGAAAAATTTATAAAAAAGTTTTTCCACAAAAAATATCATCTTAAGATGATGAAAAATTCTATTTTCAAATCATAAAAATGCAAGAAAAGTAACATTGGGTTCCTTATTTCTTGCATTTTTATTTGTTCGCTTTGATTATTAAATCCATTTATAACAGTGTATTAGAATCTTTTTAATCACCGACTAATTAAAATTCGATT
>CAYJPK010000101.1:0-3102 GCA_964372035.1 uncultured Desulfovibrionaceae bacterium
TAAAATGATACTTTCTCATTATCAATTAATTAAGTTCAAGCAGCCAATATTGTTGATTTGTTTCTTTGCGTGCTCCTGTTGACTTATCAAGCAAAAGATTTGACGAAATAATTTTAGCATTAGGCAAATGAGTTGCCATAAATTCTTCATATTCCTGTGCAGTGCGATATATTGCGTTATATTCAGTTTGTAATTCATCTGAATGAAAATCTTTAAGTGTTAAGCGCTCACCAATAATAGAAATTGATTCTCTAATATAAAATAATGCGCCTTTTTGGACAAAATTAGTTAGGCTTTTCAATACATCTTCAACAGCAGTATCATTCATATACACAAATAATCCAGTTAAAAAAATGGTATTGTAATCATTTCGCAAAATGTTTTTATCAAGCTCATCAGCTAGCATTGTATGAAAATTTATGTTTTTATAGTCTTTGAAGATTTCTGTTGCTGCTGTAATATAAGTTTTTGAGGAGTCAATGCCGTCATATATAATTTTTTGTTCTTTAAAATGCATGGCGAGCCTTCCATATCCACAACCTATATCAATAATCCTACGCTCAATATCTAAACTATTAAAGTCGATAAGCGACCTAATAAGTTTAGCCTCATTTTCATCTCTTTTTTCTGCGATATTGTCTGGTGTCGCTCTTAACATAACAGATGCTTGTGGGTTTTCTTTTGAAAAACGATTTTCAAAAAATGCTTGTGCTTTTTTCATGTCAATATCAATATTTTTATTATATATTCTGTTCATTTACACCTCTAATACCTGACGGTCTAAAATTTATAGTGCTAATATATTTATTTATACCAAGTTTTTATAATATCAACTGCTCTTTTATAGTCATCAAAAGTATCAATATCACATGCTCTTACTTTTATGCCACGCATTGGCAAATGTGGTTCGATGATATTATATACATGTTCATTTGAAAAAGATATTTTTTTCCTAGAAAGGCACGCAGGACCAGTCCATTCAAAATCACCATCTTCTCTTGAAAACGAAGTAACTTCACCTTTATCATTTAATGTAACAAAGACAGCATCTTCTCCCATTTTGTCAGCATATGCAACATATTCCTCATCTTCTTTAAGTAACATTTGCATATCATCTGGGTGAATTAGTAAGTCACCATCTAGTTCAATCACAAATTCATTTGCATGTCTTGCACCTAAATAAAAGCTTGCGCCAGTTTTTGAGTTAAAATAATCATGATTATATACAAAAATAGCATCACGTCTATACATTAAAACTTCTTTTATAACATCTTTTGCTTGAAATCCAACAACTATGCGAATGTCTTCTATTTCTTTTAATTGCTCTAATTGCCATGCAATTATTGATTTGCCTTCAATTTTGATTAGTGCTTTTGTTGTTGCTAGCCCAAGTCTTGAGCCAATGCCAGCACAACTTATAACAACTGATTTAGCTGACGACATAATGCTTCCTCACTATAAACAACGTAATCTGCCACAGAAAGTGTGCTATTAGCAGGGTTATGGACAATCCCACTCGCAATTGAAACATCTGCAATACGCATTGCTTCAAGGTCATTGTTACCATCTCCAATAAAAACAACAAAGTAGCCTTTTTCTTTATATTTTAGAACAACATCTTCTTTTTTGATGATTTTTGTAAGTTTTTTCAAGTTGTTAGACTCAATAATTCCTTCAGAGCTGTGACACTCACAACCTATTTTTGCAACAAGTTTTTCTACCCAGTCAGATAAATTACCAGTTGCTATACTGCATTTGTCAGAATTTTTAGTTATAAAGTCCAAAACCTTTGGCAGTAATGGTACAGTTTCAAGTAGTTTACAAACTTCATCAATAGGGAGTTTGCCTAGAATAAAAGTTCTTCGAATAAAGCTTTCAACGAAAGGAATATTACCTTCAATAGTTTCTTTTGTTAAAAGCTCAATTTCTTCTTCTACTTTGAAATACCGTGATATAATAGGCAAAGTTTCTTTTGCTGTAATAGTACCGTCCAAGTCAAATATAAATTTAACCATTGCTTAGCTCCGACTTAAGGTAGTTAAGAATTTTTTTTGATACATTAGGATAATTATATTTTAGCTCTTTTTCAAAAAAAGCTTGTCGTTGATTTTTCCGCGTATCTTGTTCATTCATAACAACATCTTCAATAAAGTCAATAATTTCTTGTTTATCTTTGGCAAGGTAATGCTGTGCAAGGCATTCTCTTGCAAAAATATTCATGCTTTTTATTGTATTAGCACCATTAAGCATATAACAACAAGGGTTACCTGTGAATAGATATTCCATTGTAAATGATCCACAATCATGAATTAATGCATCAGAGTTTACAAAAGTATCATAGAAATCGTTCCCGCTTTGATAAGACATATTTTCTTGTGACTCTATTTGCTCAATATAACAATCTAATTCCTGTTTAGTTAATATTGAATTATTTAATAAGGTCACAAATAGCAATGGGTGTGGGCGAAAAATAAAATCTATATCTTTAAAGTGATTTGCAAGCTCAAGGAAAAAATCTTTATAAGTAAGAAAAGTTGATAAACTAAGTTTCATTTTGTCATAACTGTTAACGGTATGATGAACTGCTATAATAATTCTTTTACGTTTTTTTTCAACTTTGTTAATACTATCAAGAGCATCTAACTTAGCTGAACCAAACAAAATAGCATTTTTACCTTTTGTAATAGAGTACTTGCTATAATCATTTAGAGTGTGTTGTTGCTCAAAAAATATCTTCCAGAAAAAAGCAAGTTCAACACTGGCAAGCGTGTTTAAATAAATATTTGAAACATACGGTCCATATGGGATATATATAGGAAGGGTGTTTGACTTAGTTGCTGTTGTTATTCTATAAAATTCATGGGTTAACAAATCATATGGGTTTGTAGTGCAAATAATGTCAAATTTACTCACAATATCAATGAATTTTTTTTGAGATTTACTATAAGCAAGCACAACTTTTTTATATTTAGACTTAATTTCATTATAGGTTTCTTCCAAATTAGAATAAAGATATTCTTCACCTCTATTTATTACAGGAATTACAACAATTACAGGTTCAAAAACCTCATCTTCAAGCATAAGCTTATACAATGGTTCTGA
>CAYJPK010000101.1:3202-6610 GCA_964372035.1 uncultured Desulfovibrionaceae bacterium
CTTGCTTCTTGTAATCCTCTATTAAAATTCATTGCAACGTTAGCAGTATTTTCTTGTGCAATGACTTTCATAGGGTAGGGGCTTTGACTTGCAAGAGTATTGAGAAGTTCAACACTTCCGTCATTTGAACCATCATCAATAACAATTATTTCAATATTTTTATATTTGTTTTTCCAAATAGCGAAAATATTTTCTTTAAGAAAATTCACATGTTTATAGCCAAGACAAATAACTGAAACAAGGTTTTTGGTATAGTTTTTCAAAATAGTTTTCTCCTATTTGTAACTAAATGCAATAATTTAACTTAATCAAATAGCATGATATTGTTTTGCCTACCATCAAAAAAGGTTCAAAAGCTCGACAACTTTTTTTAGCTCAGTATCAGTCATAACAGGCGAAATTGGAAGTGATAGAACTTCTTTTGAAATTACTTCACTTAAACTCAAGCGAAGCCCATTGCACTCTTTATATGCCTGTTGTTGATGAATAGAGCTAGGGTAATGAATAAGGCTTTGAACACCATTATTTTCCAAATATTTTTGCAGTTTATCACGATTTTTTATTCTAATGGCAAAAATATGCCAAACATGGGATTTTTCATCACTTACTTGAGGTAATATAATGTTCGGGTTTATTATATTTTCACGATAATATTTTGAAATTTCTTGACGGCGGGCATTATCTTTATCTAAATATTTTAATTTCACATCTAAAATAGCTGCCTGAATTTCATCTAATCGTGAGTTTACGCCTTTATATTCATGTTCATATTTTTTATATGAACCATAATTTGCAAGTGCAGTTATAGTTTCAAACAGCTTTTTATCATTTGTTGTAATTGCACCACCATCGCCAAGTGCACCTAGATTTTTACCAGGGTAAAAGGAAAATGCAGCTGCATCAGAGAGGTTGCCTGTCCGTTTGTTTTTGTAGTAAGCACCATGTGCTTGAGCACTATCTTCAATTATTTTTAAATTATACTTTTCAGCTAATTCCCAAATTTTTTCCATGTGAACAGTTTGACCATAAAGATGAACTGGCATGATAGCTTTTGTTTTGCTAGTTATTTTTTTTTCAATTAAATCAATATTTATATTATAAGTATTAATATCTGGTTCAATAAAAATAGGAGTACAAGCATTTTCACTAACTGCTAAAGCTGAAGCAATGAAACTGTTTGTAGGCACAATGATTTCATCTCCAGCACCAAAGCCAAAAGCCTTAATTATAAGTTTTAAAGCGTCTAAACCATTTGCAACGCCAATAGCATATTTTGTTCCGCAAAAGTTAGCAAAATTTTTGCAAAATTCTTCATTCTGCTGACCATTTAAATACCAGCCACTATCAAGAACTTCTTTGATTTTTAAATCAATTTCAGTACGATATTGTTCATTTATCTTATATAAATCTAAAAATTTTATCATGGCTACTTATGCCTTATTAGTTACAGCCTATAATTTTTTGATTGGGTTCAACATCAGACTTTACTATGCTTGCGGCAGCAATGATAGCATTTTCGCCAATGGTTATACCAGGCAAGATTGTAGAATTAGCACCAATGACGGCACCTTTTTTAATTATAATTGGTTCACATTTCCAATTTTTATTGCGTGATTTTGGATATCTATCATTGCAAAATGTTACATTTGGACCAATAAAAACATTATCCTCAATGCGCATTCCGTCCCAAATTTGTACCCCACATTTTATAGTTACATCATTGCCTATAATTACGTCGTTTTCAATAAAACAGTGTGAGCAAATATTGCAGTGGTCACCAATTTTAGCATTTTCAAGTATCACACAAAACTGCCAAACATTAGTATGAACACCAATATTTTTTGATTGCACATCAGATAGTTTATGTATCATTTTTTTCCTTTAAAAAATCTTCATATTTTCTTATGTAGTCGTTTTCATCATAATGTTCAGAAGCTAAAACCATCACAACACAGTCTTTAGAAAAATTTGTAAACTCTCTCCATAAATTATTTTTTATATATAAGCCTTGAGTTGGACTATTTAAGTGTATAATTTTGCGTGTTTTACCGTTGTCTAAGATAAAATCGCAACTGCCAGAAGTGCAAACAACTACTTGTTCTAAGTTTTTATGTGCATGGCGTCCACGCACCACAGTACTATTAGTATCCCATATATAGTAAACTCTTTTAATATCAAAGGGAAATTCTTCTCCTTTTTCAAGAGCAACAAGTTTTCCTGTGTGATCTCCTTTCACGCCAAAAGTCAATATTTCATAATCCATGTGGCACACCTACTGATTAAGCCATAAATATTTTAGCACAAAAAAAAGCTTTTAAAAAATGCTAAAATTTTATGACTTAAGCTATAAAAAATTATTAAGCAATTACATTTTGTGGCGTATCATCTAACCATAACTTAATGTTTTTTGCAACAATATCAGCACGTTTTTCAAAAGCTTGCTTGGTTGCAAAGGCTATATGTGGTGTTACAATTGTATTTGGAGTATTTAATAGTGGGTGTTTTTTTGCAATAGGTGGTTCAATTTCAAAAACATCAATTCCAGCTGCGGCAATTTTACCCTCATTTAAAGCTTTTGCAAGGGCTTCACTATTAACAACTGGTCCACGAGCAGTATTGATTAACATAGCTGTAGGCTTCATTAAGCTAAGAGCTTTTTCATCAATTAAATTAATTGTTTCTGCTGTTTGCGGAACATGTAATGAGACAATGTCGCAAGTGCTAAGTAGCTCTTCTTTGCTAACAAATTTAATGCCTTCAATGTTTTTTACTGTTCTACTATATGCATAAACTTCACAGCCAAAGGCCTTTGCAATATTAGCGACACGAGTTCCAATAGCTCCAAGCCCAATTAAGCCAAACTTCTTGCCTTCAAGTTCAAAACCAACTAAGCCATCTTTTGTCCCTTCTTCTCTACATACTGTATCACAAGGGATAAAATTACGAGCAAGGCTAATCACCATGCCAAATACAACATCAGCAACAGCAACAGTTGAATAGCCAGCGCAGTTGCATACTCGAATCCCTCTTTCTTTACAATAAGCCACATCAACATGGTCAACACCAGTAAAGGCTACACAAATCATTTTTAGATTAGTACATTTTTCAATAACTTCTTTTGAATATTTAAAATTTGAAAGTACAACAATATCAGCGTATTGACTTCTTTCGATTAAGCTTTTTACATCTTCAACTCTATTATCGTAATAAACAATTTCGTGCGCACTACTTACTTCGTTTGAAATTCTTCTTTGTAAATCTTCTTTTGCAATACCAAGTGGCTCTAAAAAAACTATTTTCATTACAATTTTCTCCAATTATATATGATTTATATATTTTTTTTATATGCTTAATTATGTCATAGCAATTAATATAAATCAAGTTTTTTGATTGTTGTTAAAGGAAGAT
>CAYJPK010000102.1:0-6550 GCA_964372035.1 uncultured Desulfovibrionaceae bacterium
GAGTGGGCGTGCCTTTAGAAAAAGGCATTAGAAATGACTTTTTCAGTGCCGACTAAGTAAATCACAAAAATAATAAAATTAATCCATTTCTTTTTCAGCTAAAATTCTAGCCCTTAATTTTTCCTTTGTTTCGTCCCAAGTGTATTCGCCCCAATTTAAATCAGTTACACGGCTTGGTCTTACTTCAAAAATCTTTTCATCATCTATTGTACGAACTTTTGCTAATTCACCTGCTTTGGGAGCATATGAAGCAACAAAGCTTGCTGCATCAGCTAATATTTTATCGTCCCAATTTTTCCCGCCACGAGCTAAAGCAAGAGGACCTGGAATATCAATCATTTTAAAGACATAATCATCTTCTTGAATCAAATCCATAATAGCCTTGTTGTCTGCTTCTTTGCGACCGATAGTTAACCAATACTCTTTATCTTCTAAGTATAACCAAGCTTGGCGACCAACATTTGACAGATATAAATCATTTGAAAGTCCTTTAGAATGTTCAATAACAGGCAAATATCTTTTAGCATTTTCTTTTTCTGTTAATTTGCACCCGCCAGCAGGTGTAGGAATGGTTTTGATGTCAAATCTTTCTGCTAAGGCTAGCTGGTCTTTGCGTCCACGACCAAATATTTTGCAAAGCTTATCACGATCAACTAAACCATCAAGCTCAACTTGGCTTGGTTTTAAGTTTTGAGCAGAAAGTGGACGTACTAAAATATCTCGTATATCAGCTTCTTTTGAAATAACATCAAGACTATCACGACGCTGTGACATTGGGCGTTGTCCTAAAACCTCGCCAGAAATAATAAAGGACGCATTGTATTTAGCAAGCAATTGTTTTGCTTTTGTAAGCATTAAAATCTTACAATCAACGCAAGGATTCATAACCTTACCAAAACCATGCTTAGGGTTTTCTTTTATTATTTGAATAAAATCATCGCTAACATCGATACATTCAACGTCAAGCTTATATTCATCAGTCCAAGTTTTAGAAGCTTTTTTTTGACCAAAAAAAGGGCTGTAAAAATGCAGGCATTTAACCTTGATACCCTGTTCCATAATTAATCTTGCGGCAATAATACTATCTAATCCGCCAGAAAATAATGCTAGTGCTGTTGTCATATTTTTATATTTTTTTAAATGTTATGCTCTTAAAATGAGTTCGTCTTCTATTACATTGAGTGCAAGTTCCATGAGGTGCACTTGGGCTTGAGTGCCCATGTGTCCAAGCCTAAAAACCTTACCTGCCATTTCACCAAAGCTACCAGCAACAATTAAACCTCTCGAAGATAATTTTTTCTGCCAAGTAGCAAAATCATATTGGCTAGGAACTAATGCTGCTGTAACTGTAGGTGAATTAATAGCTTTTGCATCAGTCCAAAGTTTAATTCCAAGCTTGTTTAAGCCTGTTCTGCACTGCTCACTAACCATAATATGACGCTCAAAGACTTTTTCAAGACCTTCTTCTAAAATTGCCATGCTTGCGGCATGAAGAGCTGAAACACCATGCCAGTAGGGAGTATAAGGGCAGCGACCATCTTCATAAATATTCTTGAATGGTAAAATACTATCATAGCCTTGATAGTTGATACTTGCCATAATATCCCAAGCATTTTGACTAACAGCAACTATAGACATTGAAGGTGGAGCTGATAAACATTTTTGTGAGCCACCAAGTAAAAGATCAATATTCCATTTATCAGTTTCAATTAAAGCTCCGCCAATGCTTGCAACTGCATCAACATAAAATAAAGCAACACCTAAATCTTGCTTTAATTGTCCAAGCTTTTCAAGTGGATTAAGTGTACCAGAAGGAGTCTCACAATGCACAGCTGTAATCATTTTTGGTTTAAAAGCCTTAATTTTGTCGGCAATTAAATCAAGGTCATATTCCGTAATTGTACTAGAGTAAGGTAATGATACTTGCTCCACTTCACAGCCAATGCTTTTAGCCATTTCGCCAATGCCATCACCGAAAACACCAGTGCCAATACTTAAAACTTTATCGCCCTTTGCTAAACAACTTTTCAAAGCTCCCCAAAGTACAAGCATTGCTTCACCAGTCATCAAAACTACATCATTATTAGTTTTAATGATTTTTGATAAATTTTTTGCAGTAGCGCTATACAGTGGTAAAAAGTCATTATCAATTTGACCAGAACCGTAATCTTGTGACATTGCCGCTATAACTTTTTCATGCAAACTAACTGGACCTGGTATCATTGGAATTGGTGCATATGACATAATAACTCCTTATTATTCAGATATATCAAAATTACTCGTTTGACTCATTAGTATAAATGACTTCAATCTCAGGAAATTCTTCATCAACTGCAACAACTTCTTGAAAATGGATAAGAGGTGCATTGTTGTTGAGTTCGTCATATAAATTCCACATAACTCGCACAACTTCTTCTAAGCCATCGCCATTTATCGCTGAAATAAAGAATAATTCACGTCCAAGCTCTTTGGCTTTTTCTTTAATTACATTGACTTCTTCTTCACTTTTCAAGTCACACTTATTAATAATAAAGATTTGCTTACGAGTGATTAGTTCGGGATCAAAGTTTGCAAGCTCTTCATTGATAATATTAAAGCCGTCCCAAATATTATCAACATTAATATCTTCAATGCTTAAGATGTGAATTAAAAATCTGGTACGCTCAACATGCTTTAAAAAACGATGTCCAAGACCAATTCCCTCTGATGCACCTTCAATAAGACCTGGAATATCAGCAATAACTAAGCGTCTATCAGGATCAAATTCATCAATCATAACTCCAAGATTTGGAATTAATGTTGTAAATGGGTATGGAGCAATTTTCGGTTTTGCAGCTGAAATTTGAGAAATAAAAGTTGATTTGCCAGCATTTGGTAAACCAATAATGCCAACGTCAGCTAAAATTTTAAGCTCTAAACGCAAACTTTTTTCTTCGCCAAATTCACCTTTTTGCGCAAAACGTGGTGCTTGGTTAGTTGAGCTTTTAAAATGCTCATTACCCTTACCGCCACGACCGCCTTTTGCCATCATCAAAAGTTCACCTTCTTCAGATAAATCAGCAATTAAACGCTCACCTTCAGGGCATTGCTCAAAGATTAAAGTTCCAATCGGTAAGTCTAAAGTTAAATCTTCTCCAGCTTTACCGTGGCACTGGCTACCGAGTCCACCTTGACCATTTCTTGCTTCATAATTTCTTTTTAAACGGAAATCGTATAAGCTAAGTAGTCGCTTTGAACCACGAAAAAAAATACTTCCACCAGCTCCACCATCGCCACCATCAGGGCCACCACGTGGAACAAATTTTTCACGGCGAAATGATATACAGCCATTACCACCTTTACCTGCTTTGATTTTTACTATTGCTTCATCTACAAAACGCATAATTATCTCGTGTATTTATAGTAATTAATTACTAAGAATTTAAAATTGATTTCACTTATTTTAGTATGATAGGATTTGTTTGTCAAAATAAAAGCAAGCTAATTTTTTGCTTTTATAGGATTTTAGTTGATTTTACAAAAAAATAAAAGACATAGCTAGGCTATGTCTTTTATTGGAATACATAAAATTAATGTATTAAGCAGTAGCTTCTTGTGCAGACACGATGTGTACTCTGACCATTTCTTTAAGCTTGCGTGTGTATTTTTCGTATTTTACGATACCATCGCATTTAGCAAAAAGAGTAAAGTCTTTTCCCATGCCAACATTTTCACCTGGGTGAATTTTAGTGCCAACTTGGCGAACTAAAATATTACCAGCTAAAACTACTTGACCGCCAAAACGTTTAACGCCACGGCGTTGTCCGTTACTGTCGCGTCCGTTACGGGAACTCCCGCCAGCTTTCTTATGTGCCATGATAAACTCCTAAGCTTCAATAGCAGTAATTTTTAGTGCTGTAAAATCTTGACGATGCCCTCTTAATTTACGGGAATCGTTTCTGCGCCATTTTTTGAAAACAAGCACTTTTTCGCCACGACTGTGGTTTAAAACTTTAGCTTTAACACTTGCATTTTCAACATATGGTTTACCGATGTTCAAATCTGCGCCACTAAGCATAAGCACTTTGTCAATAGCGATTTCACTACCAACTTCAGCTTGCATTCTATCTACAATAATTTTTGTACCTTGCTCTACGCGAAATTGTTTTCCGGCAGTTTCTATAATTGCGTACATATGACCTCCAAATAAGCGAACTGATATTTAGACTTTTTTTAGGTCTTTTGTCAAGTCTTTTGTCCGCAAAAAAATAATTTATTTTAAATTTTAAAAAAATGCAAGTGCAAAATTAAAGCCTATTAAAAAATTGCATTAATAATATCTTAAAATAATTGTATTTTTACTTTAAATGTTAAAAAAAATAAAAAAAAAATAGATTTACCCCTTTTCAAATTTGCAAAGTGCATTATATTCTTTTTTGGTTTTGAAAGATATGTATATTAAATGAGCATATCATATATTATTACAACAATATTTCGGAGGAATTTATGACCCTTAAACCGCTAAACGATCGTGTTTTAGTAAAGCGCATTGAATCAGAAGAAAGAACTGCTGGTGGACTTTATATCCCAGATTCAGCTAAAGAAAAACCATCACAAGGTGAAGTTATTGCAGTAGGCGATGGCAAATTAGCTGACGATGGCAAACGTACACCTTTAGCTGTAAAAGCTGGTGACGTTGTATTATTCAACAAATATGCTGGCACCGAAGTTAAACTTGACGATGTTGAGCATTTAGTGATGCGTGAAGACGACATCTTAGCTATCGTAAAATAATTATAATAAACTGTGATATATATTGTAGGAGAAAAATATGTCTGCTAAAGAAATTTTATTTGATGCAAAAGCACGTGAAAGACTTTCACGTGGTGTAGATAAACTTGCTAATGCTGTTAAAGTTACCTTAGGACCTAAAGGTCGTAACGTAGTTATCGAAAAATCATTTGGTTCACCTGTTATTACTAAAGACGGTGTTTCTGTTGCTAAAGAAATCGAACTTGAAGATAAGTTTGAAAACATGGGTGCACAAATGGTTAAAGAAGTTGCTTCTAAAACTTCTGACATCGCTGGTGACGGTACAACAACAGCTACAGTTTTAGCTCAAGCTATTTACCGTGAGGGTGTTAAATTAGTTGCTGCTGGCCGTAGCCCAATGGCTATTAAACGTGGTATTGATAAAGCGGTTGAAGGCGTTGTTGCTGAACTTGGTAACATGGCTAAACCTACTCGTGACCAAAAAGAAATCGCTCAAGTTGGTACAATTTCTGCTAACTCTGATTCAACAATTGGTAACATCATTGCTGAAGCAATGGCAAAAGTTGGTAAAGAAGGCGTTATCACTGTTGAAGAAGCAAAAGGTCTTGAAACTACTTTAGAAGTTGTTGAAGGTATGCAATTTGACCGTGGTTACCTCTCACCATATTTTGTTACAAATCCTGACAAAATGATTGTTGAGCTTGAAAACCCATATATTTTATGTAACGAAAAGAAAATTTCTAGCATGAAAGAAATGCTCCCTATTTTAGAGCAAACAGCTAAATTAAACCGCCCACTTCTCATCATCTCAGAAGATGTTGAAGGCGAAGCTTTAGCAACTTTAGTTGTTAACAAATTACGTGGTGCATTACAAGTTGTTGCTGTTAAAGCTCCTGGCTTTGGTGAGCGTCGCAAAGCAATGTTAGAAGATATTGCTATCTTAACTGGTGGCGAAGCGATTTTTGAAGATCGTGGTGCTAAATTAGAAAATACTCCTATCACTGCTTTAGGTACTGCTAAGCGTGTAGTTATTGATAAAGAAAACACAACTATCGTTGATGGTGCTGGTTCTGCTGACGAAATTAAAGCAAGAGTAGCTCAACTTCGTGCACAAATCGAAGAAACTTCTTCTGATTATGACCGTGAAAAATTACAAGAAAGACTTGCTAAATTACACGGCGGTGTTGCAGTAATTCACGTTGGTGCTGCTACTGAAACAGAAATGAAAGAAAAGAAAGACCGTGTTGAAGATGCTCTTAACGCAACTCGTGCTGCTGTTGAAGAGGGTATCGTTCCTGGAGGCGGTACTGCTTTAGTTCGTGCGCTTAAAGGTGCTGAAGACATTAAAGCTGCTGATGATGATGAACTTGCTGGTATCAACATTGTTCGTCGTGCATTAGAAGAGCCAATTCGCCAAATCGCAAGCAATGCTGGTTTTGAAGGCTCTATCGTAGTTGAAAAAGTACGTGATGGCAAAGCTGGTTTTGGCTTCAACGCTGCTAGCGGCGAATACGAAGATTTAATCAAAATTGGTGTTATTGACCCTAAAAAAGTAACACGTATTGCTTTACAAAATGCTGCTTCAGTTGCTTCATTATTACTCACAACTGAATGTGCTATTGCTGAAAAACCATCTGCAAAAGCTGATCTCCCAATGCCTGGCGGCATGGGTGGCATGGGCGGCATGGGCGGCATGGGCATGGACGGCATGTACTAGGATTGATTTTTATTCTAGTTCCGTTAGCCTTATGCGTATGCATATGCTAAATTTAAAGGGTGGCTTAGGCTGCCCTTTTTT
>CAYJPK010000103.1:0-6497 GCA_964372035.1 uncultured Desulfovibrionaceae bacterium
TATATGAAATCTAGAAACTAAACGCCTTGAGCGATCATTGCATCAGCAACTTTCTTAAATCCAGCGATGTTAGCACCTAATACTAAGTTACCAGGTTGACCAAATTCTTCAGCAGTTCTAGCAGCTGCTTGATAGATATTAGCCATGATTTGTTGTAACTTTGCATCAGTTTCTTCAAAAGTCCAGCTACACATACCAGCGTTTTGTTGCATTTCTAATTGGCTTGTAGCAACGCCACCAGCATTAGCAGCTTTAGCAGGACCATAAGCAATTTTTGCTTCGATAAATGCATCAATAGCTTCAAGTGTTGAAGGCATGTTAGCACCTTCAGAAATACATTTACAGCCATTAGCAAGTAAAGCTTTAGCATCAGCTAAGTTAAGTTCGTTTTGAGTTGCACTTGGGAAAGCAGCAAAACAAGGAATATTCCAAACGCCGTTTTGACCAGCAGGATATTCGCTAATTGGGATATATTTAGCAGAAGGAACGAGTTCAGCATAACGAGTTAAACGAGCTCTTTCAACTTCTTTAACTTGTTGTAAGATAGCAACATTAATGCCTTCTGGATCGTAAATCATACCTTGAGAATCAGAAACAGTAACTGGTTTTGCACCGATTTGGTGTAATTTTTCACAGCAGTAAATAGCAACGTTACCTGAACCAGAAACAGTACAGATTTTGCCTTCAAGGCTTTCACCACGCTCAGCAAGCATGTTTTGAGCAAAGTAAACAGCACCATAACCTGTTGCTTCAGTACGAGCAAGTGAACCACCAAATAATAAGTTTTTACCTGTTAAAACACCATCATAAAGTTGGGTAATTTTTTTGTATTGACCATACATGTAGCCAATCTCACGACCACCAACACCAATATCACCAGCAGGTACGTCAACTGTTGAACCAATGTGACGATATAATTCTCTGATGAAAGATTGACAAAAGCGCATGATTTCGTTGTCTGATTTACCTTTAGGATCAAAATCAGAACCACCTTTACCGCCGCCAATAGCAAGACCAGTTAAGGAGTTTTTAAAGATTTGTTCAAAACCTAAGAATTTTAAAATACTTTGGTTAACACTTGGGTGGAAACGAAGTCCGCCTTTGTATGGTCCAATAGCTGAGTTATATTGAACTCTAAAGCCACGATTTACTTGAACTTCGCCCTTATCATCAACCCATTCAACACGGAAAGAAATAATACGCTCAGGTTCAACAATGCGCTCTAAGATTTTATTTTCTTCATATTTTGAATCTCTATCTAAAATAGGACGTAAACTAATTAAAACTTCGTGAGTTGCTTGTAAAAACTCAGTATCGCCAGGATATTGTTTTGTTAATTTTTCAATAATTCTATTAACATAAGCCATTGTAAAATTCTCCTTGGTATTTTTTTGCTTAATTTTTTACACTTTTGTAAAAAAACTCCAAAGAAACAATAGCTCAAGAAAATATTATATGCAATATTTTTTTTTAAATTTAATTATTTTAGATTAGATTTTTATAGTTAAAACCTCAATATAATACAGTAAAATATTTTTTTATTCGAGTAAAAAATTAACTGTTTTTTAACTTGACCAAATTGTAAAAACTTGTAACATCAAATAAAAAATTATGAGTTGGTAATAACTTTATGCTTGATATATTTATGATTTCAATTGGTGGTTTTTTGGGAGCAATTAGCCGCTATTTTATTTCCGATTTATTTAATAAAAAGCTTGGAAATACTATGTATTATGGAACATTAGCAGTTAATGTGACTGGCTCATTTTTGATTGGCTTATTCTTTGCTCATGCTCATGCACATAATTATGAAAATTTCATAATTGTAGGTTTTCTAGGTGCATTTACAACATTTTCAACTTTTTCGTGGGAAACTTATTTTGCACTAACGCAAGGGCAATTTACAAAGGCGATATATAATGTATTATCAAACCTCATTTTAGGGCTTGCTGCTGTTTTTTTAGCCATTACTATTATAAATTAACTGTAGCTTTAGTTAAGAAAGAATTATGAAAAAAATTATTTTTATCGGACTTGGAGGGGTTTTTGGAGCTCTTTTAAGATATATTTTAATTACTTACCTACCAAGCCATGATTATTTCCCTCTTGCACTTTTATCAATTAACTTTTTAGGCTGTTTTTTGCTTGGCTTTTTACGTCAAAAGATTATACTGCACGAGCTTAATTTGCCATTTATTAACGATTTTTTAATAATCGGCTTTTTAGGCAGTCTAACAACATTTTCAAGCTTTGCGATTGATAATGTGCATTTAAGCCATAATTTTTTATTGTTAAGTTTAAATATTATTGCTAGTACTTTTTTATGCCTTTTTGGTGTATATTTTGGAGTTAAATTAGCAAGAGGAAAGAAAAGTGAAAGAGAAAAATAATCGCTTTAAGCAGGCTGACAAAGAAGCTGTTATAACTATTATTATTTATCTTGGCTATTTTGTTTGGTGGTATGCTTTAGCTTATGGGCTTGGTCAAGGAGATCCTAAGGATTATGATTATGTTTTTGGATTTCCGGCATGGTTTTTCTACAGCTGTATTGTTGGTTACCCTATCTTAACTATCATACTGTGGATTGTTATGAAAATATTTTTTAAAGATATTGAACTCGATGAACCTAGCGAAAAAAATGAGAATTAAGCCATGCAAGATAAAATAGAAATTTTTATTCCATTAATTGTTTATATTGTTATTTCGCTTGCTATTGCATTTTGGGCTAGAAAGGCAAGTGCAAAAAATACAAAGCAGAATTTTTTAGAAGAGTATTTCATTGGTGGACGCTCAATGGGTGGTTTTGTACTTGCAATGTCGATAGTTGCAAGCTATGCAAGTGCAAGTAGCTTTGTTGGTGGACCTGGTGTTGCTTACACTCTTGGACTTAGCTGGGTTTTGCTTGCCATGATTCAAGTTCCGACTACTTTTTTAACACTTGGAATACTTGGAAAACGCTTTGCTATAATCTCTCGCCGTGCAAATTTAATGACAATTACTGACTTTTTGCGAGCAAGGTATAATAATGATTTATTAGTTATAATCACTTCAATTGCACTTGTTGTGTTTTTTATGGCAGCTATGCTTGCGCAGTTTATTGGTGGTGCTAGATTATTTCAAGCTGTAACTGGGTATCCTTATGAAGCTGGACTCGTAATTTTTGGTGTTACTGTTATTATTTACACCTCAATTGGCGGCTTTAGAGCTGTTGCAATTACAGATGCAATTCAAGGTATTGTTATGGTTATTGCATCTATAGTTGTACTTTATGCTGTTGTTTATGCTGCAGGTGGCATTGAACCTGCTATGGATAAATTATACGCTATTGACCCAGGTCTTTTAACACCTTATGGTCCAAAAAATGCTGTTCCACAACCTATGATTTTGTCTTTTTGGGTACTCGTTGGTATTGGAATTTTAGGCTTGCCGCAGACAGCGCAAAAATGTATGGCTTACAAAAATTCTACTGCCATGCACTCTGCCATGCTAATAGGTACTTTGGTTATTGGCTTTTTACTTTTATGTATGCATTTAGCAGCTGTGCTTGGTCGTGGAATATTACCTGATTTGGCTGTTGGTGATTTAGCTATGCCAAGCTTAACTCTTGAATTATTACCGCCATTTTGGGCTGGTATTTTCATTGCTGGTCCTTTAGCTGCTATCATGTCAACTGTTGATTCAATGCTACTTCTTGCCTGTGCAGCTATTGTTAAGGATTTATATATTCACTACGTACATAAGGGAGATATTGAAAAAGTTAACCCGAAAAAAATAAAACGCTTAAGCATTATTACTACTGCTAGCATTGGTTCGTTAGTATTTTTAGCAGCCTTACAACCGCCTGATTTATTAGTATGGATTAACTTATTTGCCTTTGGTGGATTAGAAGCAACTTTCTTTTTGCCTATTATATTAGGCTTATACTGGAAAAAAGCTAATGCGAGCGGTGCATTATTTTCTGTATTTTCTGGAGTTGGTGTATTTTTTGCTTTATCAATCATAAAGCCAAATATGGGAAAAGTTCATGCTATTGTGCCAAGCTTAATAATTGCGCTAATATTTTTTATAATCGGTAATTATTTTGGAAAAAAAACAAATAATGAAACTATAAATTTATTTTGGAAAGATTAGTATTCATTTAATATATTTTTAGTCACTAAAGATTTTTTAGACTTTTTCTCTATTTTTTTATTCTGTTATTTAAAGGCATTATACTTATTAATGCCTTTTTTTATCATTTCTTATCTATTGACTATAACAAGTACACAATATATAAATGATTTTTACACAATTCACACAAAATATAATTAAATATAGTTTTAATAAAACGTAGTTTATAAGGAAAATTTAATGTCAAATCCACAAAATCCCTGCTCACTTACTGTTAAAGCAATATCAATGATTTTTGGTGCGCATGCTGTTTTAGTGTTTGCTCAAGATGAAATTGGTAGATATTCGCTTCGCCATTTTGAGTGTGCAAAAGAAATTTTTGTAAAGGGTCAGCGTCTTGATCAAGGTCAAGGCTTGGCTGGCTGGATTTTAAAGAATAGGCAATCTGTTATTGTTAATGATTTTAATACAAGCCAAAGTCATATTGGTTACTATAGTGATACTCGTTTTGAGCAAGGTCTTACTGCATTTATGGGTTGTTGTTTTGATACCGGAATATTATGCGTTGATACAAAACGTGGCAATTTTAACGACCAAGACCTTGATTTATTACATCTTTTTGCTGGGATTATTTCAAGCCAATTAGATGATGCAAAAAAAGAAGCAGAAGATGATGCAAGAACATACTTCACTCATTTTGAAAGAATTCAAGAGCTTCGCAATACTAATCCTAAATGGCAAAATTATTTACCTCAATTTTTAGAGCTTTTAGCAAAAACTACTAATTTTGACCACGTATCTTTTGCTACTGTTGCTGACCAAAATAGCACAAATTTTAATATAGAGGCTGAAAGTTCATTACTTTTACTTGATGAGGGCATGCCAAAAACTATGCCTTTAAGTGGTGCTTTAACTGGCTGGGTATTTAGAAATCAAGTTCCAGTACATACAGAGGGCTTAGATGGTTCTTTAACTGCTCCGCTCTATGGTAAATTTAAAAATATTCCACAATTTCAAGCTGTTATATGTTTGCCAATCAAAATTAATAATAGTACTACTGCTGTGCTATGCTTTGGTTCAGTCGAGCCACAGCATATTCCGCAAGTAATGAGAAGTTATGTGCGCATGGCGGCTGATGAGCTCGTTAAATTTTTAGAAAATTTATATTTGCGTTATTCACTAAATAGTATGAAGTCAAAAGCAAAAACTTAATATATAAATTTAATCGAAACAAAAAATACTTAAAACTATCTTCATAAAATATTACATTACAAAAATGAGATTTAGAAATGAAAATTAAGTTACCTAACAAACATCAAATTGGACAATCTGTAATTTGGAACTTGTTTATCCTTACTATTGGTGCAGGTTTATTTGCAATTGGAGCTAAGGCTATTGCCGCACCTCATGGATTTTTAACAGGCGGCTTGTTTGGTACTGGTCTTTTAGCTTGGTATGCAACTGATATTTTAAGCCCTGCTATTTGGTATTTAATTTTTAATATTCCGATGTTTTTAATAGCATGGTTTTATGTTAGCAAACAATTTTTGTTCTATAGTTTGTATGGAACATGTGTCGTGTTTTTAATGGGTCAATTTGTTGATTTTACTATTCCGATTGACCAAGATTTTTATGCGGCTGTTGCTGCTGGTGTTGTATGCGGTGCTGGCTCTGGTATTTGTTTGCGTTCACTTGGTTCTGGTGGTGGCTTAGACGTACTAGGCGTTGCACTTAACAGAAAATTCAACATTGGTGTTGGACGTTTTGGCTTTATGTTTAATGCTTCTTTATTTGCAACTTCGTTATATACAATTTCAGTTGATTTATTTGTTGCGTCGATTATTCAAGTTTTTATTGCAACTAGTGCAATGGAATATACGCTTAGAATGTTCAGCCAAAGAAAACTCGTTTATATCATCTCTGAAAAAGGTGAAGAAATTAGCGAAGCTATCATTAGCGAAGGCTACCCTGGTGCAACCATGCTCCATGGGAAGGGTGGCTATAGCGGTAGCTCTCGTGAAATATTAATGACAGTTACTAACAACTTACTTTTACGTAAACTTGAACTTTTAGTATTTGAGATTGATGATCATGCTTTCTTTATTGTTGAAAATACTTTCTATGTTCGTGGTGCTAGCGTTAAGCGCAAGGTCTTTTAATTCACTAGCTAGTTTTTTAAAAAACATAAGAAAAGACGCTCAATTCATTTTTTGAACCGAGCGTCTTTTTTAACATTAGTTCAGAATTTGGACTTAAGGAAGCAATTGCACCGTCTGCAAATTTGATTTGAGCGCTAGAATCATCGCCTGTTTCAATTATATCAGTACTATATTCGGTACTGAAAAAGTCATTTTTAATGCCTTTTTCTAAAGGCACGCCCACTCCAA
>CAYJPK010000104.1:0-6366 GCA_964372035.1 uncultured Desulfovibrionaceae bacterium
CATCTGTAGTTGTTGGTAGCTTTGGCGCAATCATGGCATTTTCTAGAGTATAAAGTTTTGTATGATTTAAGGGTATATTTTGATTTTTTCATAATAAACCTGCTAGCTTAATGAGATTTAAAGAAAGGTGAATAGTATAAATCAAGTGAGCTAAAAAAATATAGGAAGCCATATAAATAGCCTAATAAAAGCTGTGTACTTGATTAAGATTGAGATAGGAAAATTTTGATGGAATATAAAGTCTTTAATTTCAAGACTTTATATTCCTTTTAGGATTGTAAAAACAATGGTTAAATAAAATATGACACAAAATTCAAGGAAAGTAAGTCTAGTATGTTTCCCGATTTTAACCTTATATTTTAATATATTAGCCAATCGCATGAGCGCATTTGTGCAACAACATAAGAGCACTTATACAAAAATAATTATTCCTCTGCTTGCACAAATTGATTTTACAAATTAAGCGGTAAACAATTAAGTTTTACCACGTTAGTAGATCTTATGCCCATGTAAATAATTGGATTACAAGAGGTGATTTAACTGTAGCCTGTTCTAATTATAGCAATATAATTGGTGGGAAGTTAAAAAGGAAGGATTGTCTGAAAATCCAAACATTTAACTGAACACAAACACACTGATCTACTCTTAAACTACCAATAAAAGACTTCGGTCTTGCATCGCTCATACCCGCCTTAGCACGTGGGATCGTAAGGTTTAGTTCATAGCTCGCTACTGTCCTGATAGCCCAACTAGGCAAAAGAATTTCGCTTACTTTGATTCGTAAATCATTTTTTTCAGCATTCCCTTGCTTCGTTAAATGCATAATAGCAAATTAATATAGTGAAGTCAATATTTATTTTCATTCGTTAATGCATTTTTATATATTTATTTTATCATTAATTTGAAAATATTAAAAGTATAAGAAAAAGAAAGCTTAAAAAATAACAATGATAGTAATTTCAGAGGAAATTACTATCATTGACTGCGCTAGCAGGCAATCACTGCGAAAGCATAAGTGCAATTTTATTGCACTGTTAAGTGCTAGAGCAAGTGTTGCTTTGCTTGCCTTGATGGTAATGATGTAAACTTAAAATACAATTAAGTTCTTCAAGCTCTCAAAAAAATAAGAAATGAAAATTTAAAATAAATTACTATTAATTTGGTCTCTTAGCTAGTTTTAAGCTTTGTAAATTTGTTTTAAGCTGATTGGCTTTGATTTTAGGGTTTAAAGTATGCTGTAAGGTTTCAATAATAGCATTTTTGATTACTATTTCTGCCTTTAATTTTTCATTTTCATCAAGTATTTTTTTTAACTCTTCACTGTTAATATGAGGACTGGAGTCGAAAAAACTGAGTTTTGCTCCAGTTTTATCTATAGCTGTGCAAAGTACATTGTTAAGCCCTCTAGCTCCTTTAACCCAGTGAAAAAAAGTCACAGGGTTTACTCCAAGGCTTTCAGCAGCTTTTTTTTTGTTACCATTATGTTTCTTTAAGACATTTTCAAATAAACTTTTTATATCAGATTCTAGTCCCATACGTCACCTCATTATATATACTTATTCATATATTAAAATATGTCAATTAACATATGAAAAAATTTGTTTACTTATATATTAACATGTGTTAATATTCTTTTCAGAAAAAAGTGTAACAATAAATTTTTCTTCATCTAAAACATAAATTCTGAATTTACAGTTATTTATAAAAATCATCTCTATTTTCAAAGAATATAAAAATAAAATAAAGAATATAATGAAATCCTGCAATTATATTCTTTGCTCTTTTATATTTGCTATCAATTTTAATCGAGGTTTTTAATGTTATCACAAGAAAGCAATCAAGGTGCAAGTATACAAAATTTTGATTTCCTAAGTAATATCAGCTTTAATGAAGTAATAGACATTTTTAAAAATCTTATGCGAGAGCATGGTTATGGTGATGTTGATGTTATAGCAGATTCTATGGTACATCGTTTTGCCTTGCCTGAAGATAAATCTGGCGAAAAAAATGGTTGGTATACTTTAACTTTAGCCTCATTTCCTTACGGTGCTTTTGGTTCATGGAAAAATGGTGAAAAAGTCCCTTTTTTTGCTTTAAAATACTTAAAGCACGACAAAAAAATCTTTGTGCAAAATGAGCATTTAAAAAAAGAATTGCAAAGGGCGAATTTGCAAAGACAGTCAGATAGGCAAAAGGAAATGGACGAGGCGGCTAAATATTGCGAGGAGTTGTTCAATTTGGGCTCAAGCGATATGAAACTCTTAACAAAGCACGACTATATAATTCAAAAAGGAATAATTCCTGTAAATATAAAGCTTTATAAGGATATGCTCTTAATCCCTTTATATAATATAGATGCTAAGCTTCGTGGTTTGCAAAAGATTTACAAAAATGCAGACAAGCGTTTTATCAGCAAAATTGAGAAAGCAAATTCTTTTTTTGAGATTAAGGCTGCTAGCAAAAATCTTTTTATATGTGAGGGTTATGCAACTGCAATATCCTTATATATGGCTACAAAAGCCCATGTTATTGCGGCAATGGATTGCTATAATCTTGAAAAAATAGCACCACTTATAAAGACAAAATATCCTGAAAAAAACATTATAATTTCGGCTGATAATGATATGTGGTCAAGTCAAAATGATGTGAAAAAAAATGTTGGATTATCACATGCAAAAAGGGCAAGTTTAAAAATCAAATCTCCCTTGATTTATCCTAATTTTTCAAAAGATTATATGAGTTTAAAGCCAACAGATTTTAATGATTATCATAAAATTTTCGGTCTATCAGCCCTACAAAACACAATTAAACTTCAAATCGAAATGC
Source organism: uncultured Desulfovibrionaceae bacterium (assembly GCA_964372035.1). Classification (GTDB taxonomy): domain Bacteria; phylum Desulfobacterota; class Desulfovibrionia; order Desulfovibrionales; family Desulfovibrionaceae; genus CAYJPK01. The sequence continues at coordinate 2,827 of CAYJPK010000104.1, forward strand.
AAGTAACGAAAATGCAAAATATTAAAAATACAATAACAACAAATGATACTCAAAGCGTTAAAAATAGTGAGGCTCAAAGGGCAGAAAAGCCTGTTAAGCAAGCGAGCCACGAGCAAAAAATTAAAGATAAAGAAGAGCAAAATGAATTTAAAATTTCAGATTGGGGCATAGAAAAATATCATGGCAAGGCGGAAAAATTAAAATGGCTAGTCGATGGTTTTTTACCTTTAAGTATGCCGTGTTTGCTTTGCGCTAGGGGTGGGACAGGTAAGGGAATGTTAAGCTTAGATTTAGCATTAAATGTTGCAGGAGGTGAAAAAACAAAAAATTCTAAATGGTTAGGTAAAGACATTACATCTAAAGGCGCAGTAGTAATTATAACTGCTGAGGACTCAAAAACAAGCATACATCAGCGTTTAGACGCAATTGACCCAACAGGGGAGCGACGCAAAAAGGCGCAAGGTAATTTATTTATAATTCCCTTGCCAAATGCTGGTGGTGCTAGTCCTATAATATTTTCAACACCTTACGGCTATAAATTTAGCAATTTCTATTATAAATTGAAGAGTCAGCTTTTAGCGATTCCAAACTTAAAATTAATTAATATCGACCCCTTATCGGCATTTGTGAGTATTGATATTAATAAAGACCCGCAGGCAGGGCAGTATACAAATAGCATACTTGCGATGCTTGCAGAGCAGACGAAATCATGTGTTTTGATAGCGCATCACATGACAAAAGCTGTTGATAAATCAGAAGATACAAAGGAAGTGCTACGAAATTCTATTCGAGGAACTTCTGCAATAGTTGACGGGGTTCGCCTTGCTTTTGCCATAAGCCCAGCAAGGCAAGAAAACTCAAGGGCCAAATCACGTTATAATAACCAGAATATCGACCTTAATTCCACGAGCTTAAATGATTTATATGAATGTTGCGTTGTAAAAAGCAATGTGCCGGCTGATATGAATATTTATAAACTATATCGTCAAGCAAACGGCTTGCTAGCACTTGTGTAAGTTATTAATAAAATTAGTATAATTAATGTATACAGTACTAATTAAAAATCACTCATCAAATTCATAAAAAATTTTCAAGCTAAGATAATATATTAATGTAGTTTTTATTAATTTTTTTGGCGCATTAATTATATTTACAATAAATTGTACGTCTTAGCACGTAAAAAAAATCCCATAAATAAGCTTGTTTTCATTCTTTTAGTGAAATTTTAATTTGAAATTTCTATAGTAAATTCAGATGAAATTACTATCATTGACTGCGCTAGCAGGTAATCACTGCGAAAGCATAAGTGCAATTTTATTGCGCTGTTAAGTGCTGGAGCAAGTGTGACTTTGCTTGCCTTGATGGTAGTGATGTCAACTTAAAATACTATATCTGAACTTTCAAAAAAACTTCATTGAAAGAAAGCCTTTACTGCGTCCAAAATTTGGCGAGCCGTACAAAAGCTTAAAATTAAGCATAAATCCAGTTTTATTAAATATTTAAATATAATTAATATAATATAAATTTTAAATAATTTATATTATATTAAATACGGAGACTGACATGCAAAATTCTATTATGCAAAAATCTATTATGCAAAACGAGATTAACCTGCAAGAAACTTGCGAAGCCATAACGCCAATTGAGCAAGATCCAAGAAACTGCCCAAAGTGCAAAGCCCGTGGTAAGCGTCCATATCGCAAAAAACGCTTGCTTGAAAAAGAATTAATTTGGGCTTGGCTTTGCCCAAATTGTGGCACAAAATGGTGTACTAGTATGCGTTTAAAGTATGTATATGCTTAGTTTTATGCAAAATTTTTGAGCTGGTTTTAAAAGTGCGTAACGCACTGGTGTACTAGTATGCGTTTAAAGTATGTATATGCTTAGTTTTATGCAAAATTTTTGAGCTGGTTTTAAAAGTGCGTAACGCACTGGCTATAAAAGTGAGTAACTCACTGCGCAAGGCACTGGCGGCTAGCATGTGTCAAATCGTCTATAATTAGCAATACTATACGAAACGAAACGGTTTTACGCAGTGAAATGACAAATCACAATATGAAAAATATATTGACAAAATTATTAGTTTTAGTTATTCTAAAATGGTATTTAAAAAACATTTGTTATAGATAAAACGGAGTTAAAACTTTATGATATATCACAATCTTTATGATAAAAGTAAAATTGAATTTGTAAATGTAGGCTTAATTGGTGTTGGTCATTTTGGCACAACAGTTTTGATTCAAGCGAAGATGAGTCCACGTTTAAGGGTTCGTGGCGTTGCAGAAAAAAACTTGCAAGCAATTTTAACAGCTTTTGAAAAAGCAGGAATTAGCGAGAGCGAGTATGTAGTTTGCCAAACACTTGATGAGGCGCAAAAAGCTGTAGCGGCTGATAAGATTGTGGCAACTTTAGATGCACTAATGCTTATGTCCTTAGATATTGATATAATTGCAGAAGGCACAGGAAACCCAGAGGCTAGCGCAGTCCATGCGATGGCAGCGATTAATGCGAAAAAGCATGTTATTATGGTAAGTAAGGAGGCTGATTCTTGCATTGGTCCGATTTTACGCCATAAGGCAGAGGCAAATGGCGTTTATTGCTCACCAGTTGACGGCGATCAACACGGCGCATTGATTCAGATGGTTGAATGGGCGAGAGATAACGGGATTGAGGTAGTTTGCGCTGGTAAAAGCCGTGATGCAGAATTTATCTATGACCCGATTAAAAGCACAGTTACCCTGTATGATGATGGCGGAATAACAATCAATAAAACCATTACCTTAGACATAAAAGAAGAAGATAGAAAATATTTTGAAAGCTTCCCAGAAGATAAAAAAGAAGAGTATTTGAAAAAGCGTAAAGAGCTTTGTTTTGGTCTTGATGAAAGAGGCGGCTTTGACCTTTGCGAGATGGTTATTGCAGCAAACCAAACAGGTCTTGTGCCTGATACTTCGCTTATGTATGACCATGTACTTCGCACTTCTGACATTCCAAAAGCCTTATGTACCAAGGAAAATGGCGGCTTGTTAACTAAAAGTGGTGTTGTTGAAGTTGTTACAAATTTACACCAACCAGAAGAAGCAGGTCTTGGCGGCGGAATGTTTATGGTAGTTCGTGCTGAAAATGCATATACTCAAATGATTTTAGCTACTAAGGGTTGTTTATCAAGTGCTGATGGCAAGGTTTCATTAGTATATCGCCCTTACCATTTATGCGGAGCCGAAGCACCAACGACTATGCTTTGCATCGGCTTAGCTGATACACATACTGGTGGTAGAATTTACAAGCAAAGCTTTGATATTGTTCAAGAAGCTGCAATTGATTTAAAGGCTGGTGATGTGATGGGTAATGACCATGACACAAGGCTTTTAACTCATATGGTTGAGATGTCACCAATTTCTAAGGGTGGCGCAATTCCTGCCCATTTACTCAATGGTAGCAAGCTTATTAAAGACGTGAAAAAAGGAACTATTATTACATATGATATGGTAGAACGCCCTGAAAATTCACTACTTTGGGCTTTAAGAGAAGAACAAGATA
>CAYJPK010000105.1:0-6244 GCA_964372035.1 uncultured Desulfovibrionaceae bacterium
TTTTCAAAAGGCACGCTCACTACAAACACCCTTGCGGGACGCTAGAAGTAAATTCTAGCTTGTTTTACGTGGCGCAAATTTTTTGTTTTCGCAAAAACTTTGTAAGCCGATGATGAAAAATCATCTCATAACGCCATAAAAATGCAATAAAAGTAAACGCTGTTTCCTATTTTTTTGCATTTTTATTTTTTTGCTATAGCTGATAAAATCTTTTATTATAGTGTGTTAGAATATTTTTCATCATCAACTAACTAATATGAGAAAGCTTAAATACAAAACAGTTTAAGGCTTTTGCAAAATCATATTAGTTAAACGAATGCTAGAAACTAATTTCTTGTTTTCGCTTATAATGTCAATATTCCAGATATGGGTTGTTTTTCCTTTATGAATTAAATTTGCAACGCCCTTAACTATTTGCCCCATTGGAACACGTGAAATATGATTACAACTAACACTAATAGCAATAGGGTAGTAGCCTTTGTCACAAATCATAATTGAGCCATAACCAGCAATAGTTTCGGCAAATGCAAGACTAGCTCCACCATTTAAAAAGCCAAAAGGTTGAATAGTTTTTTCATTTACAGGCATAGTAGCAATAACTTCTGTATCGCTAGTTGAAACTATACTCATCTCAAGTGCAGTAAAAAGAGAAGGCTTGTTTACCAGCGTTTCTAATAAAAAATTGTCTGACAAAATAAACTCCAAGTATTAATTTAATAATATTTACAATAGCATAAAAACTAAAAAATCGCAAATATTAATAATTTTAAGATAATAACAAAGAATAGAAAAGGCTTGACAATTTTTTAAGATTAAAGTTATTTTCAATCAAGAAATATATTAAATAAGGTAGTTAGGCGTTTTTGATGTGTTTATCCTTTATGGCTTAAACAAAATAGATAAAAAGGCTTTTCGTGACTTTTCTGTCTTTTTAGTTTTTTTCTAAGTATTTAAATTGTTACTGAATTGATTTTATGATGATATTCTAAATGTTTAAAGAAAATGATATTAAAGAAGCATATATAATGAGGTGAAAAATGGATATGAGTATTAACAGCTTATCAGCTGAAAATATAGAAGAATTAAATGCAACACGTAAGAAAATAAATGATATTGATAAGCAAGTTTTAAAACTTTTAAATGAAAGAGCAAACTGTAGTATTGAAATCGGAAAAATAAAAGCTAGTGCTAGCGCAAATGTTTTTGATGCTAAGCGTGAAAAAGAACTTTTAGATAGGCTGTTTAGTTTAAATACTGAAAGTTATGGAAAACTATCAAATACTCATATTCAAGCAATTTGGCGTGAAATTTTATCAGCTTCTCGTTCAATGCAGCAAAGTTTAAAAGCTGCTTATCTTGGACCAGAAGGGACTTTTTCCTATTATGCAGGTCGTGAATTTTTAGGCGAATCAGCTCATCTTGAACCTTGTACAGATTTTTTAGAGATTTTTGAAAAGGTTTATGATGGCAAGTGTGCTGTTGGCGTTGTTCCGCTTGAAAACTCATTACATGGTACAGTTGGAACTTGTTTTGATTTGTTTGGTAAAATTGATGTTGCGATAGAGGCTGAATTTTATTCAAGAATTAGTTTAAGTCTTTTGAGTAGCGAAAAATCACTTTTAAATATTAAGAAAGTTTATTCACATGCACAGCCGCTTGGGCAAGCTTCAATTTGGTTACGCAAACATTTGCCAGGAGCTGAACTTGTTAGCGTTGAATCAACAGCCGTTGCAGCAACTCTAGCTAGCACGCAAAGTGCAAGTGCTGCAATTGGTCATGTAAAGCTTGGTGAACCACTTGGACTTAATGTGCTAGCTAGTTCAATCGAAAATGATAAAAAAAACTGGACTCGCTTTGTTTTGATTACGAATAAGGCAAATGCAAATTCAAGAGTTAGTCAGAGTGCTGTTAATAAGAGCTCAGTATTATTTACTTTAAAGGACAAGGTCGGTTCACTTGCAGAAGTTTTAGCCTTTTTTGCAAACGCAAATATTAATATTCAAAAATTAGAATCTCGCCCAATGCCTGGGGAATTTTGGAAATATTTGTTTTTTGCTGATTTAAGTTGCGATATGGCTGAAAGAGATGAGCTTTTAAACGAACTTAATGAACTTTGTACCTCATTTAAAGTTCTTGGGAGCTATCCCGCAGGGCAAGAGTTCAAACAATCTTAAAGGAAAAAACATGTTAGTTTTGCAGGCTCCCAAATTAAAATTGCTAAGTGATGAACCTGAAAAGCATTATGAGAAATCATCTGCTTATGATGTTGATTGGACTTGCACTTCTTATCTTTTAGCTGCGGGAGCCTTAGGTCATAAAATAATAAAAGTTGAAAATTTAAATTTAAATTCAACTCAAGATGAAAACGCAATCATAAATATTTTACAGTTAATGGGAGCAAAACTTGAGATTGAAAATAATGCTATTATTGTTAAGCCTTCGTTATTAAATGCTATAGAAATTGACATGGGAAGTTGCAATGACCTAGTACCAACTGTAGCTGTTTTAGCAGCTTGCGCTGAGGGTATAACAAAAATAAAAAACGTTAAATCATTACGAATAAGTGAAAATGATTGCATTGCAAGCCTTGAAAGTGAACTTTCAAAGCTAAGTATTAGAATAAAAAAGATAGATGATGGTTTGATAATTCAGGGTAGTGGTTTTATGCCATGTATTGAAGATAAAATATCTTTTTGTACTTATAATGATTACAGAATTGCTATGTCATTATCACTGTTTAGTTTAAATGGAGCTGATATAAGCCTTGATAATAAAGATATTGTGGAAGAAAGATTTTTAAATTATTGGAGTACGCTTGAAAAAATGTGCTCTAAAAAACCTCTATTTAGCATAAGATAGTTTTAATTCAATATATAAAGGGCTCGCAAAGCTTAACATGAGTTATAAGTTTTTCGAGCCCTTATGATATTATAATTTATTGTAAAATATTAATTAACCCAACTGTTTGCACGCTCTGCAATACGTTCTATTGTTTTGACAGATTCAATGTATGCCTGCTCGAGTTTATCACTTAAGGTTTTATTATGAAGCTCTGGAAGTAGTAAAGCCTTATAAGATTTTGTTTTTAAGCGTTGTGTAAGAGCTTTTGCATTTTCCTTTAAGGTTTCAGTATCACTTTCAAATTTAACAGTAGATTCAGTTCCATCAGTAAGCACAAAATAGCTTAAAAGAAATACTTCACGAGTATCAATAAACATATCATGCAAAGTATTGCGCAACTCAGCTGAAAAACCTTTATTTGAAGCGATACTTTTACCATAAAAACTAACAAGTTCGCTAGTCTTAACTGTAATTCGCTCTAAATCATTGGCAAGTGATACACTTTCATAAATAGGTGTTAACAGTTCACTTGGAGGGCTTGCTTGAGTCAACCTAGAAGCATACTCATTAATATCCTTATATAATATGGCAAGTTCTTTTTCACTTGATTTTATATATTCAATTTGAGCTATGTTATTTCCAAAAATAACTTCTTCAAATGAATTTAGCTGCTTAAGTGTCATTTGTGCCATATGATTGCATTCACCTTTTAGGGCTGCAATTGCATCTGTATAGGAAGTTTGAATAAGAGTAGTGTCAAGATTATCATTTGTGATTTTTTCTGCCTTTGTATCATCATGAATTAAAAAGCGAATTAGACGAGTAAAGGGGTTGACAAATGGTAAAAATAACAAGGTATTAACGATGTTAAGTAAGCTATGAGCATTTGCAATTTGGTGCGCTGCACTATCAGCTGTTTGCTCTAAAAGTGGCACATATAGTGACATAAAAGGATAGAAAATTAAAACAGCAATTAAATTGAATAAAACATGTGCGGCGCTAGCTTGTTTTGCAGGCTTTGAAGTTCCGATTGCAGCCAGCATAGCAGTGATTGTTGTCCCAACATTCACCCCCAAAATAATCGGCATTGCGGCATTAAGCGGCATAAGTCCTTGAGCTGAAAGAGCAATGGTAATACCCATAGTTGCAGAGCTTGATTGAACTAAAAGAGTTAGCCCAGCCCCAGCTAAAAGACCTAAAAAAGGTCTGTCTGCAAACATTAAGAAAATGTCTTTGCGCTCCCTTAAAAAATACATTGCGCTTTCCATCGTTTGCATGCCAATAAATAATAAACCGAAACCTAAGATTCCAAGACCAAGATTTTTTTTTGCAGATGACTTAGTTGTTAAATTTAATATAACACCAATAATAACGAATACATATGCAAAATCTTTAACCTTGAAAGCCATAATTTGACCAGTGACAGTTGTGCCAATATTTGCACCCATAATAACGCCAATAGCTTGTTTTAAGGTCATAAGCCCAGCATCAACAAAGCTAATTGTCATAACAGTAGTTGCTGAACTTGATTGTAAAAAGATTGTGGCAATTGTACCAACTATAACGCCTAAAACTGGTGTTCTTGTCAAAGTTGCTATTATAGATCGTAATTTATTATCAGCAACTGCTTGTAATGATTCGCTAAGCAGTTTAATAGCATATAGAAAAATTCCAACACCGCCAAGAAGTTGGATTGCCGTTTGTAGTGACATATATTCTCCAAATGTATAATCTTAAATTAATAAAGACATTGTTTTGCAATGAATTTGTCACCGTACTGTAACAAAATATAAAAATATTACAACAGATTTTTTATTGATTTGAGTACCCAATGATTACAAATATATAAACATATTATAATAAAATAATTTATGTGATGGAGTTGTAATAAAAAAGATAATTTAGCAGTATATAAAAAAGATTAAGCTAGTGTGCTTAAAAAAAATATTAACTCGCATATAATAAAATAAAATCATCAATATGTAGTTCATATTAATGATTTTATTTTAGATTTATGATAATATATGTTTATTGCAATCTGACTATTGTTGGTATGATTTCAGCTTATATTCGATAGATGCGATTGTCGTTACGTTTAAGTATTTTTGGTTTGTCACCATCTCTATAGCCTAAAATAACATGTTCAACACCAACATAATCACTATCGATTCCTAGTTTTTTTAATAAAGCCTGACAATATTCAGTTTCAAACTCTTCCTTTGCCCTTGAAATACAAGCAGCTCCAAGTCCAAGTGATTCAGCTGCAATAAGCATATTTTGCACACAAGCCATAGCATCTAGCATATAAGTGTGTAAAATGTTAGGATTTGATAATACAACAATAAGGGTAGGCGCCCCAAAAAATGCGTCTTTGCCTTTTTTCCAAATTGCAGTATTAATTTTAGATAGTTCTGCTATAACTTCCTGATCTTGAACAACTATGAAAATAGGTGATTGTTTATTTAGTCCGCTTGGAGCATACAAACCAGCTTCGAGCACAGCATTAAGTTCAGCATCACTTATTTGTTCTTTCTTAAAAGCTCTGCATGATCTTCTAGTTTTAATATTTTCAAGGGTTTGGTTCATTTTAACCTCCAATTTTTTACAAATATACCGCAATATAATTACTTGTCAAACTTATTCACCTACTATTTAATATCACTTTTATATAAGCTCCTTGACTTTAGCTTTTATGCAGTTTATTTTCAAAATAATTAATAGATGATAACTATATGAACTTGAGGTAACTATGCACGATAATAGAGAAAAAAATATGAAACGAATAGCAATTAAGCATATGACAGAGGGGCTTAATTGTGCAGAAAGTGTTTTTATGGCTTTTTTAGAAACTAGTAAAAATTCAGACGAAAGTGAGCTTGTGGCCATTGCATCTGGTTTTGGTGGTGGAATTGATTCGAGTAGGGCGAATACTTGTGGGGCACTTATTGGAGCATGTTTGGCTGTAAGTCATGAAAAAGGTAGAAAAAATCCTTATAATAAGGAAACACGAAAGGAAAGGCGCGTTGAACTTGTAAAAGAAATAAAACCTGTTTTTCAGAATATTTCAACAGGATTCAGAGAAAAATTTGGGACTACCATTTGTAGTGATATGTGTGTTGGTTTTGAAGATCCTAAGAAAAGACAGGCTAACTGCAATAAGGCTGTTTTAGTTGCATGTTCATTAGTTATTGATGCTCTAAAAAAATAGCATTTTAGTTTAAGAATAAATAAAAATTTAAAAAAAGTCTTGACAAATTTATTACAGTGTGTCAATCTGTATTTAATAACGATCCACTAGGATTTTTGATAGCGTTTTTTAATGGCATGTAGGGGAGCATTGGGCTCCCCTCTCTTTTTTTATATTAGCTTGGGCAATCGTTCCGATACGCCAAGCCGAAACAAA
>CAYJPK010000106.1:0-6156 GCA_964372035.1 uncultured Desulfovibrionaceae bacterium
CGCACCATTTGCTTTAAAAATCCATCTGCACATAAATACACATGGCACATTAAATCACTTTCTTTTTCAAAATTTATATAATAAATAGTACGCACACTAGTTTTAAGCTCAGTTCCAGTATTTTGAAAAGACGCAAAATCATGTGTGCCTATTAAAAAGCTAGCAGCTTGCTGCATCAAATCAATATCAAGTTTTGAAGACTCATGCACAAAAGGATAAATTCGAGGAGGAACATAATTTTTATCCTGCCATAAGCTATATGTATAGATTTTTTTAACTGCATTATATCTTGCATGAAAATTCTGATTACAAAGTTCTGCGCTTTTAACTCTTATATCTTTAGGCAACATCGTATTTAAGGCTAGTTGCCAGTTTACCTTTGAAAATTTTTCTTCAATGTCAAAATGCACAACTTGACACTCCGCATGGACGCCAGAATCTGTACGACCAGAACCATGCAAGATAACATTTTGTTGAGATATTTTAAAGATGGCTTTGACTAATTCGTTTTGCACGGTTGGCAAACTGTCATTCTTTTGTGTTTGCCAACCATGATATGCAGTGCCTATATAGGCAAGAATAAGCTTTATTCTAGGCATTGATCAATTATTTAGGTAATTGAGTTCTTGTTAAAGCTTCAGAAAGTTTTGCCGCTTTTTCAGCGTTCATATAAGTTAAAATTTCACCTGCTTGCCGACCACGCATTCCCGCCAAAATACTGACTGCAATTCTCTCATCAAGACTTGTTAAGACTTGAGCAGCCTGCTTAGCTTTCATGTTTGAATAGACGTCTACTAAGTGACGTAATTTGTCATCTTGATTAGTTCCAGCTTCTTTAAGCATAGTTTCAACACGACCCTCAATTTGCTTAAGCTCATCGAGGCGAGATTCCATTTGCTGTTGAAGCGCTAATAGCTCTTGCTCACGCCTATTAAGCTCATCTTGCTTGCGTGAAGCTGAATCCTTAGGCAGTATTGGAGTAACTGTTGGAATTGGAGCTTCGTGATTTATAGCATGATCAGGACGATTTTGCGTAGTTAACCCTTGGGCAAAAGGTGATGGCTCAGCTTCTTTAACTACAGGAGCTGGAGGTGGAACATTTAGCTCTGAACTTGTTTTAGGAAAACTATTTTCAGAACTAGAAAAAGGATTATTTGCTGCAATAGCATTTATACCCTCCAAAAACTCGTCATTCTCTCCATTTGGTATAAAAGCTAAACCTATCAACAATGAAAGTTTCACTAAGCCAATTAGTAAAATTAAACGGCATAATTTAGAAACTTGCATTTTTGAACCTAACCGAGGCTGTTTCGTCATATGCTTTTTGCTCCTTTTTCAATTCTTCTTTATTAAAACGCTCATGCTGTTTTTCTTTGAGTTTTTCGAGAGTTTTTAACTCTTTAGCCTTTATAATCAATTCTTGTTGAGCTTCATTTTTCTTTTTTTCTAGCTCTGGGAGTAATCTCGCAGTAAAAACAATATCTTCACGAATACCTTTTATGTACTGTTCAACTAGCCATTTTTCCGACACTTCTTTTTTAGGATTACAAAGCTCTGCTTGCTGAGATTCAAGTAATACATTCAGCTCCTCAAGGCGTTTCAAAGCCTCCAGATAATTGGCTTGCGCCTTAGAAAATGCAACTTTTGCTTGATTTTCAAGGACTTCTCTATATTCAAGCACCTTTTGTAATGTAAATTTAAATGCCATTGTAAACCTGTCATTTTAGTGGCTATTATTTAATAAAATATTAATCTTACAAGTTATATAGCAAAAATTGAGCCAGTAAATATAATTAACTCACTCATAATAATTATAGCACCTAAAAAATCACCATTATAACCATTTTCACGTTGCGATAATTTACTTAATTTATAATTTAAAAAGGTCAAAAGTCCAATAATTATGATTAGATTAAAGAGCTCTACATTAAATATAAGACCTAGTAAAATTATGGCAAGACATAAAAAGCCAAGCTTCAAACTTTTAGCACTATCGACAAATTTGCCTAGATATGAGGCTTCATTAACCTTATTAAAGTTAACAAATATTAGCACATTCGCACGGCTTAACATTGGAGTAATGATAAGTAATAAATACTCCTGCTCTTCACATAAATATAATACACTTATTACATATCCTAGGCAAGCTAAAATAAGTGAAATAGCACCAAAAGCACCGACCCGACTGTCTTTTAAAATCTCCTGAAATTTAGCACCCTTAGCATTAGAAAAATAAGCGTCAAATAAATCCGCCAAACCATCAAAATGCAAACCCCTTGTAATCACAAACATTAATATTAAATAAATCCATGCTTGCAAAAAAAAGTAAGATTCTAAAAAAAATAATGGTGCTGTGCAACAAAAACCAATAACTAAACCAACAGTTGGAAAAAATTTAACAGATGCTCTTAGCAAGTCGTCATCAATCTTCTTTGTAAAAGAACAAAGACATGATAAAAATGATAACGCTAAAACAAAAGGATCGAAATTAGCTACGAATTTGCGCATCAAAGGCTAGGTTGTAAAGGTAGTGGAAAAAGTCAACATATTCAATAGAAACATGACTCGGTGCAGAGATACGAATTGGTGCAAAATTTAAGATACTAGTAATACCCGCATCAATTAAAATATCAGCAGCTTCTTGAGCGTGTTCAGACGAAGTCGTTAAAATACCCATTTCGATTTTAACTAAATCAATTTCTTCTTGAAGCTTATCTGTACTTAAAACTTCAAGTCCATAAACTGTTTCGCCTACTTTATTAGGATCACAGTCAAAAGCCCTGACGATATTAAAGCCATGAGCCTTAAATTCACTATAATGCAAAAGTGCACGACCAAGGTTACCAACACCAACAAGAGCAACCTGCCATTGCCTATCAAGACCTAAGGATAAACGAATAGCATCAATTAATTCGACTATATTATAACCTACTCCTCTAACTCCAAACTCTCCAAAATAGGCCAAATCACGACGAACTTGTGAAGCATTAATGCCACAAGCCTTAGCTAAAGAATCAGAAGAGGTTACCTCTATGCCTTTTTTTTGCATAGTTTCAAGAACTTGCACATACATTGCTAAACGGCGGATTGTAGCACGTGGGATATGTTCGCTTTTTGGTGTAATATTCATATGGTATTGTCTTTTAGAGTTAAACTCCGACGCTATACAGCGCCGGAGTTAATTATTTTAGCCAAAAGGTCTCATGAAGATGAGAATTAAGTTAACAACGAGTGCATAAATTGCAAGTGATTCAACGAACGCTAAACCTAAGATTAATGTTGTTGTAATTTTTTGGCTTGCATCAGGGTTACGTGCAACGCCTTCACAAGCGCCTTTTAAACCCATACCTTGTCCAATACCACAACCAGCAGCAGCAATAGCCATACCAATTGTTGTACCAAGGGCAGTTAAGCCAAGACCGAAGTCACCAACACTCGCAGGTGCGCTCTCAGCAGCGAAAGCAGCTGTAGCCATACAAGTGAATGCAATTAAAGCACCTAAAATAGTTAAACTTTTACGCATAATTACTCCTTATATTTTTTGGTCAAAGACCGGTTCCTGCATCTTAATGTGCGTGATCCATAGCACCTTGTAAGTAAATCATTGCTAACATATAGAAAATAAATGCTTGCAATACTTTAGCTAATAAAAACAATGAATAAATAGGTAAGGTACCAAGAACAGGCAATAAAATAAAAAATAGTAATAAAACCATTTCTTCACCACGAATATTACCAAATAGACGAAGTGCTAATGATAATGGGCGTGATAAGTGCGAAACGATTTCAATAGGTAACATAAGTGGAATAAGAGCCGGCATTGGTCCCATAAAGTGCTTAATATAGCCTGCTCCCCAACGCTTAATACCAATGTAGTTGTAGTAAACAAAAACAAATAATGCCATAGCAGCAGTAGTATTAATATTAGCTGTTGGAGCATCACAAGTTGGAATTAATCCGAGCAAGTTTTGGCACATAATAAAAATAAATATGGCACAAAGTAGCGGAAAAACTTTTTGTCCGTGTTTTTCTCCCATATTCGACATAGTAAAGCTTTCTAATCCATCAATAACTGTTTCAACAAGGTTTTGAGTCGTGCCTGGGATAATTTTTAATTTACCTTTAAGGATAAAACTAAAGGTAAACAATAAGCCCATCACAAGCCAAGTGTAGAACACATGCTTAAATTCAACAGTTTTTCCAGCTATTTCAATAGTGTCTAATCCAAAGATAGTTGAAAGTAGGACTGGGTGCGGTAATCCTGCTGCCATAAGTGCCTCCGCTTATAATTTTTTATAAACTATAATAATAATGCTTGATAAACCAAGTCCAAAACCAAGTAATAGCGCCCAAACTTGTGCATCAAGATAGACGTGCAAAAGGCAAATAATAACAGCACTAATGGCAAGTCTAAATTGTGAGCGCAATACGAGTAATATATTACTACTTGTATTATATTGATTGACTATAAAGCGAGGGACAATTTTCGTCAAGCTGAAAAAGTTGATTGTTGCCAGTAAAAGCCCAATACTGATCCAAAAAATCCAAGTTGCAAGCTTGAAAAAGCCTATTCCCACAAGAAAAAAGCCTAAAAATGTAAAAATTTGTAAGATTAAAATATTTCTTAATTTTTTTATTTTTACATTCTTTTTATAGAGAAAATAATTAATTTTTCTCCATAATATGCTATTTGTCTTCATTCTCTTGCTCTTTTAATATTTTTTTTGTATCAAGCCAAACATTATAAAAACCAGCTAAAACACCTACAACAAAAAAAACAGCACTCAAATAAGGAAAAGTCCCAAGCCAATCATCTAAAAAATAACCAATTACAGCACCAACAAAAATTGCACTCACCATGTGAAGACCTACAGTGCTTGCCTTTGTCATTGCCGTAAAAGTACCTTTGTCAAATAGTCCCATTAGTTACCTTCTAATTTTTGTAATAATATTTTTGATACTCGTTCAACTGAGTTTTTCTCACCACATTTTTCTCTCAAAACTTTTAATTTATCTTTCGTCTTAGCAAGCAATTTTTTATCTTCAATATATGAAGATATTTGATTTGCCATATTTAAGCCAGTCGCATTTTCCTGAAGATACTCAGGAAAAATCTCTTCGTTCATAATTAAATTAGGAAGACCAGCCCATTTCACAGCAATTAAATGCTTTGCAATAAAGGCTGAAATAGGTGAAATTTTATATGCAATAACAGTAGGCGTTCCAATTATTGCTGTTTCTAAACATGCAGTTCCAGAGGCAGCTAAAATGGTATAAGAAGATTTTATAGCCTCATAGCGATTTTCTGGCTCTACAAAATTAAGCTCAACTTCACAGTTCCATAATTTTTGTAATTCTTCCTTGCTGATATTTGGTGCACGCAAGCAATAAAATTCTAGCTTATCATATTTCTCTTTTAAAATTTGAGCACATTTTGCAAATTCAGGCATAAGAGTAGATATTTCTTTTTTGCGAGAACCTGGCATTATACTTATTCTATTTTCGTTTACTTCAACATTGTCATATTTTTCTGCATCAATTATATCAACGAGGGGATTGCCACAAAAAGTTGTTTCAAGTCCATGTTTTTTATAAAATTCTGGCTCAAAGGGTAAAATACAAAAAATATCTTTCACAAATTTCTTTAAAAATTTTACTCTATAAGTCCTCCACGCCCACACCTTAGGCGGTATATAATAATACACAGGGATATTTAGATCTTTTGCTATTTTAGCAACCTTAAAGTTAAACTCAGGTGCATCAATTAGAATTATCGCATCTGGCTTATGCTTAATCAATTCTTGTTTAATAAGCCTTAACATCTTAAAAATTCTTGGCAAAATAGATAAAATCTCAACCCCACCCATAACTGATAAGTCTTTTATGTGTAGCAGGTTATTTTGCCCAGCCTTAGCAAGATATTCACCGCCCATTCCAATAGCTTCAAGCTCTGCAATTTTTTTCATTTTATTAAGTAGCGCAGCTCCATGTATATCACCTGAAAGCTCGCCAGAGTTTATCCAAATTTTTTTCATAATATTTACTTATTAATTTTGAGTTATTTATAATACATGCATACTTTATTTAGTATAAAACTGTCAATGTGGCATTTATAGTAATTTCAGATGAAATTACTATCATTGACTGCGCTAGCAG
>CAYJPK010000107.1:0-6061 GCA_964372035.1 uncultured Desulfovibrionaceae bacterium
GCATATCACCAATTTCATCTAAAAATAAAGTCCCTCCATTTGCTAGCTCAAACTTACCTAATCGTCCTTCTTTGCTTGCACCAGTAAAAGTACCACCTTCATAACCAAAAAGTTCACTCTCGAGCAAATTATCTGGCACAGCCGCACAGTTTACAGCAATAAACGGTTTATCTTTTCTATTACTAGCATTATGAATTGCTCTTGCCATTACCTCTTTGCCCGTGCCATGATCACCAAGAATTAATACTGGTGCATCTGTTGGTGCAGCAGTTGCTGCCATTTGCAAGGCTTTTGAAAATAGTGGGTGCTTACCTTCAATTTCTGCAAAAGATTTTGGAAGTTCACGCTTTTCGTCTAGCTCTTGTTGATACAGGTTCACTAGCTCTTTAGTACGGTTAAGCTCCTTATCTAATTCATGGTATTCAGTTATATCTTCAAAAACAGAAATAATGCCAAGCAGCTCTTCGTTTTGAAATAAAGTATTGATATTAACTTTAACTGTTTTATTGAGTGTTTTGATTAAAACAATTTTATCGTGGATTGGTTTTTGTGTTTTAAGGACTTCAAGCATGAGTGCTTCTGGTTCAACTTCAGACATTAAACGCCCAATTACTCTATTAATTTTTATGCCAAGTATATTTTCATATTGCTCGTTGCAATAAAAAATTTTTCCTGTTGTATCAATAGCAACTACTCCAACAGGGCAATTATTTAAAATGTTGCTTAACACTAAAGGAGTGCATGAGTTTTTAATAAATTCTATCTTTTCAAAGTCTAGCATATCACAAGCAAAATCTGATGAGGCTGGTTTATTAATGCTAAGAACATCAGATAAATTGTAGGGTTTTATTTTGCTGCTAAGCTCTGAATTTTTCATGTTTTTTCCAGCGTAAAATGTCTTAGGGTGTAAGTCATATTACCCTAAGACATTTAGTATAAAAAATCAATATTATATGCCAAAAATTTTGCCAACAATCCAAGCAGAAGAATAATAAGTCATAAATTGAACACCTGTGTGAATACCAAAATAACGGTTCAAAATACCACCAAATATTGCAATTGAAATCGAAATTCCAACGCCAATGATACCGGCTTCAGCATATGAAAGCACAATGATAAGACCTGCAAACATGCTGATAATAGCTTCTTGACTAACTTTTTTTAGTACCCATGCACTAGCTTTTCTAGCATAGTTCATTGAAAACGGATACGCTATAATCAAAGCTAAAATCAAACCAATTGTACCATAAATCCAAAATTCTAATGGGCTAAGTAGCGTACTTAAATTATGGATTTTAGGACTAGTAGTAAATACAGGAGGTGCATTGAATAAAGGAGCTGCTGGTCCAAGTCCCATAGGGCTTAGTGGCAAGCCAAAAGCGATTAACGGAATAACAGTTTCTGCAATATAAGTTGACTGAGTTACGCCATTCATCGCAGCTAAAGAGCTAGTACATTTTTGATATATCCCCTTAACTTTCGCACTAACAAATTCACCTGTCATAACTGTCATACCTACAGGACTAAAAGTAAATGTTAGTGAAGAGATAGATGCACATAATACAGTGTAAAATTGTTGCTCTTTTGAAAGGATTTTAAGAGGATTTGGAAAATAACCAGACCACTTCTTAATTTCAGGAGCTAACCAAAAATGCCTTGGTTTATCACGCAGTAGTGTTTTACTTGAAACTGGTGAAAGCACAGTTAGTAAGTCAGCAAATAAAGGACCAATAGCAATTCCTAAGAAAAAGCTAATAAATACGCCTTTTTGTCCACCTGCAAGTGCAAACTTTGATAAAGATTGGATAAAAATGGCAAAAGGTATGAGCATAAAAATACTACCAAATCGCCCAGCTGAGGTATAAGCAATAACAATAGAAGCTATTGTAAAAATTACAGGCGCCCATGACTTAACAACATCACCAAGCGGTGCAAGCACTGTTGCAAAACCAATAGAAATTGGTAACGCAATAAATGTTGCAATAATACCACCAGAAATCATTTTACGTAAAGCCATGTGCGGTACGCCTATTTGACGTAATGTCCCAGAATCTTTAAGCATAGGAACAGCCATGGTGTCCCCAGGGATGCCTAGCAATGCTGTTGGTATTGAGTGTGTCATGTTTTTTGAAACGATAGAAGCCATGAACCATGAGAAAATACCCGCAGGCGGAACTCCTAGCAATACGACAAGCAAGGTCAAAGGGGCAATAGTTGCTGTTTCATCTGTACCAGAAATCATACCTATGAATGAAAAGACAATACTGCCAGCAAAAGCCATTCCTAAACTCCATATTAGGTTACTAAATAAAGTATCTTCCATTATTTTTCTCCTTTTGCCTTGTTTGCAATATTTTTAAACATATCATAAATTTCAAGCTCTTGCATCTCTTCTTTTGTTGAATCACTCATTGCATTGATTGCTTCAAGCTCTTCTTCTGGATCAATATTTAATTCAGTAATCATTCTTTCTCTGTCTTCAGCAGTGAATTCTTGTTCTGAAAATGTCCGCTTTGGTGGAAACAGTTTTGCACAAATTATTGCGGACACTATACAGCCAAAGATTCCAACAATTAGCCCCATTGCTTTTTGTAGTGGCAAAACCATATCAGGACGCATTTGCTTTATAATGTTAAAACCAATTAGAAAGGCTGTTAAACTTATCGCTATACCTATGATTATTGCAATTGCAAGATGCTTTAAATCAACGGTATCACCCCATATATCTGCATACATCTTTTTATTTTTTTCTTTTTCCATGGTTGCATCCTTAGTAAAATGTTTACATTTGCTTTAGTAGTTCAATTGCTCTTTCTAATCGAATATTTTTTTCCTTAATAAGTGTTTGTGCTAGTTCTTCAACTTGTTCAGGTTTTGCACCAGCTGTGACAGCTATGGTACGTGCATGAAGTGACATATGCCCTCTTTGCACTCCCTCGGTACTTAGAACACGAAGAGCAGCTAAATTTTGTGATAAACCTAAAGCCGCAAATATTTCGCCAAGCTCATTTGCAGTTTCAACACCAAGCATTTTAATGCCAACTTGAGCAACTGGGTGAACTTTAGTTGCACCACCAACAAGTCCAACAGCCATTGGAATTTCTATACTACCAACTAAATTACCTTCTTTATCTTTTTCCCAAACGGTTAGTGGTCTATACCTACCTGAACGAGCTGCATAAGCATGAGCTCCAGATTCAATAGCACGTGTATCATTTCCTGTTGCAAGCACAGCCGCACTAATTCCATTCATAATGCCTTTATTGTGGGTAGCAGCACGATAAGGGTCAACATCAGCTAATGCATAAGCAGTAATAATTCCATCAACAATTTCCTCACCACCAATATCAGCCGCAGGAATTTTTGCCCAAGCACGAGCTAATCTTTTATCAGCAAGGTTTGATAAAATACGCAAAAATACCTTTCCACCACATAAACTTTCAATACGTGGAGCTAAAGCTTCTGCCATGGTATTGACAGCGTTAGCACCCATAGCATCACGTGTATCAACAATTAAGTGTGTAACAACCATCTTACCACGAATAGGGGAATCTAGTATCTCAACTTCAATATCCTTTGCACCACCGCCAAACTTAACAAGCATTGGGTCAAGCAAGTTTGCCGCTTCAATTAACTCTTGTTTAGCATCTAAAATACGAATTCTTGCTGCAGTTGGATCTAGAACATCAATCGCTTGAATTTGAGCACGCATAAGAGGGTCTGTGCTAGATGTAAAAAAGCCACCTGATTTACGGATAACTTTTGCCATATTACTTGCAGCAGCAATAACAGATGGTTCTTCTGTAGCCATAGGAATTAAATAATCTTTACCATTTATTTTAAAGTTCATACCAACACCAAATGGAATTTGAATAACTCCTATAGCATTTTCCACCATGTGGTTTGCAACATCGAATGGCAAAGAGCCAGTATCAGCTAAGCATGCAAAATCATCATCGCTTAAATTGCAAAATTCTGCTATTTCTTTTTGCTTTTCAGCCAATGTTAATTTATAAAAACCTGAAAATTCACTTGTCTTCATCTTACTACTCCTTATATTAGCTTAATCATCTAGCTCAATTTCAATTCTTAAAAGTGCGGAAGCCATTGTCTTACCCAAAGTGTCTAAACGTAGTGACTGTGTTGCTCCGCCATCTAGAGCACCATAAAGCACAAAGTTAAGACCTTGTAGGCTATCAACCTCATAGCGAACAACATCACCTTTTACCATATTTCCAAAATGTTTTTTAACCTTATCAGGTGTTAGTTCACGCTTTAAAATAGGGTAATATTTATCCTCACGAGCAAAAACACATATATTACTTACATCTCCCTTGTCACCAGAGCGAGCATGGGCAATTTTATATAATTGTTGCTTAGACATTAATTCACCTCATGTATTTTGGTTTCAAGTTTCACGGCATCTTTTGGAATTAGAGTTGGCCATAGTGCTATTATTTCTGTAGCCTTTGGTCTTCCACCAAAAAAGCAGTTTGCAGGAGGGCCATTTAAATTGAATGGTGCAATTTCAGGAGCTAATTTTGCTGCTTCACGTTTATCCTTTGTACGAATTGCTACACGTAAAACAACTTCATTTGGCTCATAATCAATTTTAGTTACAGTATCAAGATGTAAAGCATTAACTCCAAGCAAATCAAAGCGAATATCATCGGCTTTTAAATTTAATTTTTGTAAACGCTTTAGTAAAATATCTTGAGCTTTCTTTGCTTTTTCAATAGCAAAAGGCCATGCATATGGTAGATAAGCAACTATACGATAACCCGCACTTATGCCTAAACATAGTTTTAGTTTGTCAGATGGTACTTTTCCATTTACACCATTTACTTCTACTACGTCTTTTTGCTTTTGCTGCAACGAGATATTACTAAAATCAGCTATAACGTCAGGAGTTAAATAGTTGGCGGGATCGTGAATTTCGTATAAGAGTTGCTCTTTTAAAGCTTGTTCACAAATTACACCACCGCTTTGTTTTGTTTTTGTGATTAACAAATCATCAGCAGTTAATTCAGCTATTGGGTAGCCTAAGTTTTCAAGCCCCTCAACTTCTTGCCAAGCATAATCAAAATTACCACCTGAACCTTGCCCGCCACACTCAAGCAAGTGCCCAGCTAAAATTCCTCTAGCAAGATTCTTATAGTCATCAGGTGCAATATTAAATTCATGAGCGTATGGAGCTAAAAACATGCTCGAATCTGTACAGCGACCAGTTAAGATTATATCTGCGCCATCGGCAATGCATTGCTTTAATGGTAAATGCCCATAATAAACATTTGCATTCACAATATACGGTTTAATTTCATCTAGGCTTTGCCCCGTATCCATATTAGTTATTTCTAAACCACTGGCTTGTAAGTTATCAAGCTGGTCAAGCAAATCATCACCGTAAACAGCGCCTATTTTACACTTTAATCCCTTAGCCTTAATAACATCGCTCAGTGCATCAACTGCACCACCAATGTTCATGCCACCGGCATTGCTAATTACTTTAATCCCTTGTTCAAGGCATGGTTCGCTAATATCTTGCATCAACTTAATAAAATCTTTTGCATAGCCATCAGCAGCATTTCTTTGTTTTTGCCGTTGGAGTATTGAAAGCGTAAGCTCGGCTAAATAATCACAAGCTAAATAATCTAATTGTCCGTGATGTACCATGTCAATAGCTGCATCGTTGCTATCACCCCAAAAGCCTTGCCCCCCGCCAATTCGTATTTTTTTCATTTAGAATCCTTTGGTTTAATGGTTATGATATATACTTTGTATAAGCAAAATACATACCAAGACTAACAGCTTGATTTTATTGTGTTTTACATAGGGGAGATATAGGGGGAATTGTATATAAAGTATACAATAAAATTTATAAGCTAGCTACTTTCCAATGTACGAGCCATGTTATAACAGTTGTATACAAAATAAACATATGTATACTTTATATACTATTGCTTTAATGTAACTATTTAGCAATATTATTTTATTGTAAATTTACTATTAGCTTTACTTTATTGCTTAGCAATTAGTGAGAGAATTTATTATGCTGAAAAAA
>CAYJPK010000108.1:0-5957 GCA_964372035.1 uncultured Desulfovibrionaceae bacterium
CAAAAGTGGCTAAGGCACATAAAAGTGGCTTTAAAAATATAAAAAAAGGGGAAAAGCCTAATAGACTTTTCCCCTAAGTTTTTAAGTTATTTAAGCAGTATTAATATTTATAATTAATCATGCCAAATACTGCGTGTGCAGTTTGTTTATTACCTGCTAAGAGATTGTAATTAAGTGCAAAGCTCCAATTACTTTTCGCAAGTTCAAAGCCAATACCGCCATTAAATGCGATATCATCAACATTTTCATAGCCAATATTCATGCTTGAATTCACACCGGCAATGCTAGCATTTGAGTTAGCATCTAAGTCACCAGCAGCAGCTAAGAAACCTAAATCAAGTCTAGGTCTAAAGAGTAATCCAGTTTCTGTAACAATGTCTTTTTGGAAAGTTACGCCAACTGGGAAGTACCAAACATCTTGACTATCTGACGCAACATTAAATACTGTTCTGTCATTATTAGTTACATTATAAGCATCTGTTTTTACATGCATATAACGAATGCCAACATGAGGAATAATATCAACAGAAGGGGTTCTCTTCACGTATTCAGCAGTTACGCCAAGAGTAAGAACTTCTGCATCAAGTTCAGCTTTGTTATTACCCATAAGCATGGAACTTGGTACGTCTTGGTCAATTTCATTTTCAGTTTTTGTGTAGCCAAAATCAGCTAAGACTGTGAAATCATTTTTGCTATATGCGCCATAAGCACTAAAGCCATAATATTCAAAGTCATTTTCTGTTTTCATGAAATTGCCATTAGTTTCAGTTTCACCAGCACCGATATTAGCTGCAACACCAACTGTGAAGTTAGTTTCAAAGCTATAATCAGCACCAAAGGCAGCACCAGTAAAGGAAGTGTCATAATCAGTATCAGTACAGCCAGTTTGGCATTGCCCATCAAAGCTTGAATAATTGTACTGCGGTGCAAGCCAGAGATTTAAGCCTTTTTTCATGCTAGCATCGTTTTCTGTGCTTTTTTCTTGCCCTGTTTTACCGATACTTGCAGTGGTGTTATTAGCAAGGATAGCGTCAGCTCTTGCCATTGTGGTATCCATTGCAGTTTTAGCAACGCCAGTAATAGCTGCCATTTGTCCTGCTGATTCAACAATAGTTGCAACTGCCCTTGAATTGCTTTGTCCAAAGCCATGACTATTACTAATAGCCTTGCTCACGTATTCAATGCCTGCATTAGCTGAATTTGTTTGCACACCTTGAGTTGCAACCATTTCATCAATCATTTTTTGAGTTGATTCGTCAAAACAAGGGAAGATGCTAGCTGTTGCCACTTGTTCAAAGCTAACAACATAAGTACCATCGCTATTGTTAGCACTAATAGTCGGGTTAGCTAAGAGTAAGCTATCAGCAGTTACATCAGCAGAACTTAACCAACCACTAATATTAGCAGTTCCAAAGTCAGCAACATAAATAGGCTGATTTGGCACAACGCCAGCTAAGTGTAATTTTGAACCACTTTCAACAGTGAGTTTACCTGTTGTGCCATCAGTTCCGCTTAAAGCGAAATTGCTAGCATTATTAAATGTTCCTGCATTAGCAACAACTAATAAGGACTGGTTAGCAAAATAAGCGTCACCAGTGTTAACTTGAATAGCACTAGGAGCACCTAAAGGACCGACTTTATAGAGTTCATTTGCACCTTCTGCAAATACAGGATTTCCGTAGCTATTAATAAGCTCATCAATACGACCATCAACAATAAGCGAACCATTTGTTGCTACAGTTTGTTTTGCAAATAAGCCAACAGCAGAACTAATGCCAGTAGGTGACCAAGCTGAGCCGATTAAGTGGCTATTATTACTAATAATATTTGCTAAGTCGCTAGTGTTTGCAGTACCAATGGCAAATTGAGAATTTCGCCCAACAGCAATATTACCATCAATACCAGCTACAAAGGAATTATAAGCAACTTGAGTAGCCGCATTTACATAATAAGTACCATCTGGATTTTGCACCCAACTAGGGTCAAGTATAGCCGCTTTGCCATGATGGCTAGCAGCACCAGCAACAGAAACTACAGCTTTAGAGAAGTCATCGCCATAATAAACATTGTGCGTAGCGTTCATATTTCCCTTAACAGTTAAAGTACCGAATATTTGAGAAATCTGGTTATTGTTAGTACCAAAAGTTAAGTTTTTCTCAGCTGTTAAGCTGCTGTCTGGAAGCAAAGAAATACCGTTGCCAATAGTTAAGTCTTCCTTACTAATAAGGCTAGATATGCTCTGAAGATGAAGATTGTATACATTCTTTAAAGTGCCAATTTCAAGCTTTGAATTATGTCCTAAGTATAAGGTATTATCCTTATGATCATATTCTCCATCAATTTTTACATTAAGTCCATTAAAGTTAAAATCAACAGCCTGTTGTGTATTAAGATTTTTGCCAATGCTTAAAGTGCTATTATCTTCAAAGTTTACTGTGCCTACTTGGCCAGTATTGCTAGTTGTATGCAAATCAGATATATCTGCATCACCTTGAATGGTAAGAGCTGAACCGCTAGCAAGATTAATTGCTTCAGTTGTTACGCTACCTTTAACTTCGTTATTAGCTCCATTCACATTAATTCTGGAATAGGCTTCGTTAGGATCATGAGCATAACCTGATTGTTCAATATTACCCTCTACAACAGAATTACTTCCAAAATTAATAGCTGAAGTAACGGAGTTATTGCTTGTTTGAGTAGGGGCAGCAGGCATATTAGTGCTTTCAGATTTAATAGTACCAGAAACAGTAGCATTATCTAAGCTAAGGAACATTATATTATCAGTATTAGTAATAGCTCCGCCAGTCTTGCCATTAGCTAAAGTAATATCAGTAGTTTCATTTATATCACCACCTGTATTGTCACCGCTAGTTTTAATATCCCCAGGTGTTAATAATGTAACTGTTTGAGCATCACCAGTACCATTAAGCTTAAGAGTGGTGCTATCTGAAAGATTTGTTTCGAGTGTTATAGCTTGCCCTGGAGTTCCTGGAGTTCCTGTTATATAACCAGCTGTTAGAGCATTGCCCGCAGTAACTGTGCCAGAGCCAATGCCAACTTCCTTGCCCGCTAAGCCAATGCCACTTGCATTATCAATATCAGCATTTTTAACTTGTATATCAGCACCAATAATAGAAATTGAGCCTGCACCATCGATGTTATTAGCATAGATATAGTTTTTAATATCCTGATAAATATTGCTAGTAGATAAATCAATGTCTAGTGCTTGGTCAGTAGTGAAGATAATGTCACCATCGTTAAAATGAACATTTCCTCCTTCAATATTACCACCTGTAAAGTTGTTAGAGGTATAAGTGCCAAGATCGCTAAGTTGCAAGCTTAGAATGCCATCTTCAGCAATATCAATAGAACTAGTTCCAGTTACGAATAAGCTGTTGGTACCCAAATCGAGTTTAGCATTACCCTCACTATAACCAATATTTAAATTAGCTGAATTTAAAGTAATATTACCATTAGCAGTCCAGTCACCTGAAAGAACCTCTAACTTCGCGTTATCGTAAACTTGATGGTTTGAGCCTGTAGTATCACTGATAAACTTTAATTCAGCATTAATGGTGCCAGCATTATTATCGCCTGCGTCTAAAAATAATTTTGAGTTAATGCCACGGTTAATAGCAGTATTTGCTATACCGTCAAAAGTAACAGTATCAGCATTTAATTCTTTAGTCACAGCTAAGCTACTTGCAGTAACTGTTAGATTATCCTTAGTACTATCAGCAGTATTTTTAACAGTAAGGACATCAGCCTTTAAACCACCGCCAAGACTAGTGTTACTTGCATTATTATAGTAAGTAAGATCAAGAGTTTGTGCGCCTGCATCTTCTAAGGTGAGATTTTCAGTGTAATAGAAAGCGGTGTTATCGTAATCATAATTACCTGACCCAATTAAAATTCCCTTTTCTTGTGAATAGCCTTGAAAATTACTAGGGTCAGAGCTTGTTTTAAAGTCAGAAGCTTTAAAAGTCTTTCCTGCTTGGCTTGACTCTTTAAAAATACCGCTAGCAATAATTAATTGAGAATTTGCCCCAAGATTTAATCTATCAGATTCAATTTCCCAAGTTGAGTTAGATAGGTAACCTGATTTACCAACTAGGATAATACTATTATCCTTAGAGGCATCTAAATTAGCATTAATAACACCACCACTTAGCCCAAGATTTAGGGTATTAGCATTAATATTAATGTTGTTAGCATGAATAGCGGCTTCGCCTGAACTCCACCCATCTACAGTTAAATCCTTGCCTAGAGTCAGATTGCCATTATTCTCAGCACCAACTATAAGCCCATTTGCAAGTAATTCAACATTAGTAGTCGCATTTTGGTTTTCTATAAATAAAATATCAGCTCCAAGTGCGTTATCCATGCTAGTATTAACATAAAATTTACCAGCTTGAGCTTGGCTAATATCAGTAACAATATCATTTTCTAAATCTAGGCTTAAATGTGAAAACTTTAACTGCCCACTATGTAAATCATATTGCCCTAAAATCTCATTATCTAGGTTAGTAAGATATGCTAAGCTGTTAGCATCATCCATTTGAACACTTACAATTGTATTTTCAGTGCTAATAAAATTCGAAACATTAAAGTTTTCTTGAATAAGTACACTGCCACTTTGAACATCTAAATGCGCAATCTCTGAACCTCCGCCGCTACTAGTACTTAGAACTGCTCCCTTGCTATCAGTTCCATTTAAAATGACTTGACCAGAAATACTTGCTTCTGTGATAAATAATGTTCCAATATTATTTTCATCGCCAAGGACTTCTATGCTGCTGGCTCTAAAACCACCATCATATCGATTATCGTAAATACTTAATTCTGTAAAAGTGTTAGCAACAGTCCCATCGCTTGTGCCATCTATTGTAAAGTCTTTTGTTTCAGCATTAAAAACTCCCCCATGAATATCTAGCTCTTTAGCGTAAATATCACCCGTAAGACCGGTTCTAATACCATCAATGCTTAAATTCCCATTAGCAGAAGTACTTTTTAATGTACCGCTAATATTAAGAGTATCTTCATAAGAACCATGACTAAAAATGTTATTGCTAACATTCATGGTTGCGCCTGAATTAATATTCAAAAAGATACCGTCATCATTATCACCGTTAAATACAACCTCACCATCAACATTAAGCTCAACACCAGAGTCAACTGTAAAGCGAGTATAGCTAGAGCTGTTGGTATTCCCATTTAAAGTAAGTCCCATTACCCCATCGCCAATAGTTAATTTGTTATCAGAGCCAGCTTCTAAGGTGACATTTACATCATTTGCTTGATTTAAGCTACCAATTGTGACAGAGCCACTTGTGATAAGCGCTTCATTTATTATTAAAGAACTCGTGCCAGCATCATCTTTAGTACTTATCGAGCCATCAGAACTTAGCGTTGTAGTATCAATAGAATAAGAGGGTTGAGTTGAAATTTCAATGCCAGCATTAAAGAGTGCACCGCTAGCTCCACTAGCACCACCCATTACTAGCATACCTGCAACAGCAAGTGAACCAAAGGTGTTTAATAAATGACATTTTTTAAGGATTGACCGATAACGGCTAACAAGACTGCCCATGGCTTTTTTAGTGTACATACGAACTCCCAGTTATAAAAAGGTTTGATATTCTAATGCATTATCTTTAATAGGCTATAATCATTTAAAATAAGATAACATAAGCTGTTCTAAAAGGCAATTAAATTTGAGAGATTGTGAACTAAATTACCAATTTCTATGAAGTAAAATAGGGCAGTTGCGTCGTGTGTTTTATGGTAGAACTTAAATATTAAAAGTGACAAAACTGAAGTTTGTGCACTACTCGATAACTAAGTAATGAGGCACAGCTAAATAATTTACTTAATAGCTTTATTTTTTAAGTAAAATAAAATAGTTAGTTTCAAAATATATTTTTTATTAAAGTTACACGTGAACCTGTCATTGCGAG
>CAYJPK010000109.1:0-5644 GCA_964372035.1 uncultured Desulfovibrionaceae bacterium
AACTATTAATTTTTTTTATTACTACATGTTAACATGTTTTTCATCATCGACTAAACACACTAGGCTTATACACCAATAAAAGTTGTAAAAAGATTAGTATCAAAAAAAGCAAAACAAATATAACAGTTTGTTTTGCTTTTTTTATCTATGTAATTATGAAAGTAATTTAATAATACTTTCTATTTAAAAAAATGATAGATAAACTATTCAAAGTGGGTAATAACCTTATCTGCAAGTTCAACAACTAAATCAGTTTCAAAATTATCAACAGCAGCAATCAATTCTTCAAAATCATTAGCAGCTTCAGTTTCCATAAGCTCATCGTTAAATGTCTCTAAAGCTACCTGTGCCGCGGTCCAATCTCTTTCCATTTCAGCAGGTATAATTGCTAGTAATACTTTTAGTTCTTCTAGTCTATCCTCAGCTAGTTTTTCATGTCCTGTATGGCTAACTTTATTGCCTTCAGTAATTAGCTTGCCAATATCAAAATTAACAAGGGCTAATTCGCCATTATAGCTAGGTAAAGTTCCACATGTCTTTTCGTTAAGAATTTCTTTTTCAAGACCACCAGCAATTTCGGCTAAGGTAACAGCACCTAAGTTTGCAGCAACACCTTTGACTGTGTGGGCAAGCCTAGCGGCTTCTTCATACTTTTCATCACTCATTAAAAGTCTAATTTCTTTACCTGAATCTTTATATTTTAAGTTGAAACGAGTTAATAAATCTTTATAAAGTTTTTGATTGCCTGCTACGTTTGCAAGACCAGCTTCTGCTTCAATTCCATATAAGCTGTCAAAATCATTTGGATTTTTTTCACTTTCTTTTTTTGTCTTCTCTTTCTTAGACTTTTCTTCTTTTTCCTTTTTCTTTATTTCATTTTGCTTTGCTGCTTCTTCTAGGAATTCTTTTTCTAAAGCTAAATCAGCGGCACTTTTTTCAAGTACTTTAACTTCTACAACTTCTTTATCGTCAACGGTTTTTTCAATGCCTAACCATTTAAATACTGTTTCGCTTAGGGAATTAGGATTAATCGGCTTTACAATATGACCATTCATTCCAGCAGAAATACTTTTTGCTCTATCAGAATCGCTAGAATGTGCAGTCATAGCTATTATAGGAGTAGTGGCGTTATTTGCATATCCACTTTCTCTAATTTTTTGGCTAGCTGTTAAGCCGTCCATAATTGGCATTTGTATATCCATTAATATTAAGTCGAATTCTTGGCTTGTAGCTTTTTGTAATGCTTCTTCACCATTATTTGCAACTTCAACATTAAAGTCACCCATACCGTTTAAGAGTTCAACAGCAATTTCTTGGTTAATATCATTATCTTCAACTAGCAGAATATTTGGAACATAGTTGTCTGGTTTTGCTTCTTTTTCTATTAAAGCAGCAGGTTGAACTTGAATTGCATCAATAGCTGGTTCACTATCTTTAGATAGTTTATAAACCATAGTAAATTTAAATTCCGAGCCTTTACCATAAGTACTTGTTGCACTAATTGTACCTTGCATGGACTCGACAATTTTCTTGCTAAGAGCAAGCCCAAGACCAGTTCCACCATGTTCACGAGTCATATATCCATTAATATTAAATGGTTGGAATAAGCTATCAAGTTCGTCAGCTCGTATTCCAGAACCAGTATCAGTAACAGTAGCTAAAATTTGAATTTTATTATCTGCAATATTTTGAGGTTCTATGCTTACTTTTACATCGCCAGAATTGGTGAATTTAAAAGCATTGTGAAGTAGTGCAAAAAATACTTGGTTAATTTTTCGTTGATTGCCATAAAGTTTTTCAGGCATTTTATCACTTACATTAATTGTAAACTCAATATCTTTATTGTGCCCAAAGTTTTGTGCAAGGCTTTTTGTACCAGACACAAGAGTTTCAAGCGTAAATTCAGTTTCACTTTCAGATGGTTGTGAAGAACCAAGCTCTGAAAAATCTAAAATGTCATCTATCATTGTTAAGAGGTTTTTCGCCGCTTTGTCAATGGTCGAAAGATATTCTTTTTGCTTAATTGATAAATCAGTTTGCTGACATAAATAGCTCATGCCAACAATTGCATTCATTGGAGTACGAATTTCATGGCTCATACAAGCTAAGAAGTTGTCTTTAGCTTTGTTAGCATCAGTAACTTCATTGATTGCTTGAAGTAATTCCTGCTCAGTTTGCTTAAGTCTTGAAATATCAACAAGCCAGTAGAGCATGCTGAGCTTATTCTCCCAATAAGCATAAAGAGCTGATAGTAAAATATCTTTTATTGAGCCATCTTTAGCATACATTTGAACTTCATTGCTAACAACAATTCCTTGTTCTTTTACCTTTTCAAGTACTTCAGTATAAACTTCATTACTAACAAAGGCTAATCCTTCGTCATCACCAAGTTCTACATTAGATAGTTCAGCTGCTTTTGCATTTTGAAGTAAAACCTCTTTATCACTAGAAATAAATAAACCAATAGGGCTTGTATCTATAAGCATTTGCAACTGCCAGCGTCCTTTTTCAATATCACGCTGGGCAGCTTGAATTTCACGAGTATCTTGCATGATGTGCATAAAGCCAGTGATAACACCGTCATTTATAATTGGGCTAATGCATAAGTGCACGGTAACAGGGTCACCATTTACGTTATAAACAGCAAGATTTAACATTTTTTTTGGATTTAAGTCACCGCTTGAATGAAAACTACAAATAGGACACTCACTAATATCTGTATTTGTTTCATTATCGCAGTGCAATATTTCGTGAATTGATTTATTTATTAGAATGTCTTCATAATATTCTAATATATCAAGGGCTTGTTTGTTAACACTTTTGATGTTGCCAGCTAAATCAACTTCAATAACTGCATCATGGGTTGCATTAATAAGGCAACTGTACTTTTCTGAAGATACATCATGATCAGAAATATTTTCATTCTGCAAATCGTCTGACTTGGCTTTATCTAAGGTGTTACGTCTTTTTAGTTTTAAAGCTAAGCCAATGCAGAGTAAGCTAAGAGCAAGTATAAGGAAATAGCTGATAAAGTTCATTACAACTCCTAAGTGGCAAAAATATCATGCCTAAGTATATAATTATTTAAAAATAGTTTCAATAAAAAAATCTTATATTTATGATAAACGGGAAGCAAACTCACTGTAAGTAAAGTCTTTTTGTGCAACAATTTCACCCTTTTCACTATCAAAAGCAATAATAGATGGTAATTGTAAGCCGTTGAAGTTACTAGTTTTAACCATACTATAGATTGCCATGTCAGTAAATATTAGCTTAGAGCCAATTTCAAGTTTAGTATCAAAAGAATACTCTCCAATTATATCGCCTGCTAAGCAGGATTTACCAGCAAAACGATATGAATATTTTTTTTCATTTATATTAGCTGAATCTATAATATGCGGGCGATATGGCATTTCTAATACATCTGGCATATGACAAGTAGCTGAAATATCAAGTATTGCAATGTCCATGTCGGCTTTTACAATGTCTAAAACACTTGCAACCAAAAAGCCAGCATTTAATGCAACAGCTTCGCCTGGCTCAAGATAAACTTCAAGCCCGTATTTATCCTTAATTCTTGAAATACAAGAACATAATAAATCAATGTCATAACCGCTTTTTGTAATGTGGTGACCACCACCCATGTTTAACCATTTTATATTAGAAAAATACTTTCCAAAATTTCTTTCAACAACTTCTAAGGTTCTAAAAAGAGCATCTGCACCTTGTTCACAAAGAGTGTGAAAGTGCAAGCCTTCAATATTGCTTAAGTCTTTTCCTTCGAAATCTTTTAACCTAATGCCAAGGCGTGAACCAGGCGCACAAGGATTATAAATTTCTACAGCACCTTCAGAATGTTCAGGGTTTATACGAAGTCCACAACTAATTATATTCGTAGCTGTTTCATTGTGTTTTAAAATAATACTTTTAAAACTATTCCATTGATTAAATGAATTAAAGGAAATATGATCAGTTATTGGCAGAATTTCATAAATATCTTTTTCACTAAATGCAGCTGCAAAAGCATGAACCTCACCGCCAAACTTCTCATAAGCAAGCTTCGCTTCGTCAGGTGAACTAGCACAACAACCATTAAGAACACCCTCTTTAGCCTTAGATAGGCAGAAAAAAGTATTCCATTGCGAAAAACCTTTTAAAGCAAGTAATACTTTTGCTCCACTTTTTTTCTGAACACTATCTAAAATAGCAGCATTATGCTTTAAAAGTTTAATGTCAGTCATAAAGCAAGGAGTTTCAGTATTATAACGCAACAAATTATCAAAATAGGATTTTTCTAGCATATAAATAACAACTTTTTGGTAGATAATTGCTTTAAAAACAATTTTTATAATATTAATTAAACAAAAATACTACTTTTTAAATAATGTCTTTATGCTTAAAAGTCAATGACTTTTTAAATAATTAGAACGGTTTGTTTGTTGTAAATGCCTTTTTATATTGGGTGTTTATATGACAAAATAAAGATTTGTGGTTCTTTGAGAAAAAACTTTAGAAATAAAAAATAAAAAAAAGTTTGTTTTTGCCCTATAGTTTTTTTTGTTTTGTTCGATAACATAAGCAACGGGGGATTGTTGCACGGAAGCAACAAACTACAAATTAAACGGTCAAATCGATTCATGGAGGAATCTTTATGTCATTAGTAATTAATAATAATATGATGGCTGCAAACGCAGCTCGCCACTTAAGTAATGCATATGGTGATTTAGCAAAATCAACAGAAAGATTATCATCAGGTTTACGTGTTAACTCAGCTGCTGACGACGCAGCGGGCTTGGCAATTCGTGAATTAATGCGTGCTGATATCACAGCTATCGGTCAGGGCGTACGTAACGCTAACGATGCTATTTCTGCTATTCAAACAGCTGACGGCGCTTTAGGCGTTATCGATGAAAAACTCATTCGTATGAAAGAGTTAGCAGAGCAAGCAGCTACCGGTACTTATAACTCTACTCAAAGATTAATTATTGATTCTGAGTATCAAGCAATGGCATCTGAGATTACTC
Organism: uncultured Desulfovibrionaceae bacterium; assembly: GCA_964372035.1. Taxonomy (GTDB): domain Bacteria; phylum Desulfobacterota; class Desulfovibrionia; order Desulfovibrionales; family Desulfovibrionaceae; genus CAYJPK01. Next base: position 5,025 of record CAYJPK010000109.1, read on the forward strand.
GTATCGCTAACGCAACAGACTTTAACGGAATCAAATTACTCGACGGTAGCTTATCAGGTGCTCACGATGGTTCAGGTATCAACTCAACAGGTGCTTTAAAAATCCACTTTGGTGTTGGAAACTCTTCAGCTGAAGATTACTACTACATCTCAATTGGTAACTCAACTGCATCTGCTTTAGGCTTAGGTAATAATTCTGACCCTACTGATGCTGGGCACAATATTTCAACTCAGCAAAATGCTCAACAGGCTTTAGATGCGATTAACACAGCTATCGTTTCAAAAGATAATATTCGTGCGGCTCTTGGTGCATTACAAAACCGCTTAGAGAACACAATTACTAACTTAACTATTCAGGCTGAAAACTTACAAGCTGCTGAATCACGTATTTCTGACGTTGACGTAGCAACTGAAATGACTCAGTTTGTTAGAAACCAAATCTTATCACAATCTGCTGTGGCTATGCTTTCACAAGCTAACTCAATGCCACAAATGGCAATGCAGCTTATTGGATAATTTTAAAAAGTGGAAGAGGGGTTTAATTACCCCTCTTTTTTCAAAAACTACTTTGTACTCCCCGTTTTAAATTAAACTCTAGTCTATAGAGTTTTTTTTATGTGT
>CAYJPK010000110.1:0-5437 GCA_964372035.1 uncultured Desulfovibrionaceae bacterium
TAGATAGTGTTTATAAAGTCGGTACTTTTTGTGCCGACTTTTTTGTGGAAAAAAAAACGCTTTTAGGGTAAAAGCGTTTTTCTTCCATTAGTATTAAAAATTCGAAATAAGCAATAAAGGCTTATCTCAAATCAGTATTTAAAATGTGATCCATGTCATCATAGGTCTTATTCTCACCGCACATGCCCCAAACAAAAGTATAGTTTGAAGTACCACAGCCAGAATGTATTGACCAGCTCGGTGAAATAACAGCTTGTTCATTTTGCATTACAATATGACGTGTTTGAGTTGGTTCACCCATTAAGTGAAATACAACATTATCTTGTGGAATATCAAAATAAAGGTAAACTTCCATGCGTCTTTCGTGAGTATGTGATGGTAGTGTATTCCAAACACAGCCAGTTTCAAGTTTTGTCATGCCCATAACGAGTTGGCAAGTCTCAAGCACATCTTCGTGAATATATTGATTAATATTGCGTTCGTTACATGTTTCTTTTGAACCAACATGACGCTTTATAGCCATATCTTGTGTAATTAATTTACTAGGGAATTTAGCATGTGCAGGGCATGAAAGAGCGTATAATTTAGCCGGGTTAGAGCTATCTTCTGAGCTAAAAACAATATCTTTAGTTTCTTTGCCAAGATAAAGTGCTTCGTATGGATTTACTTTATACTGCGCATCAGCTGTTTTAACTATACCAACATTTTTACTAATATTAATGATGCCCATTTCACGTCGCTCTAAGAAATAATTTACGCCGAACTCTTTACTAACGTTAAGGGCTAGCTCTTTTGTAGGCACAATTCCCATAACGACCATACGATCAACATGCGAATAAGTCATTGTGATTTTGCCACTTACAAATAAATCTTCAATTAAAAATTCTTTACGAAGTTCTTCAGTAGTATATCTTTTAACGTCATTTGGTCCAGTTGAGTAGCGTGTATCCATGTTTTCTCCTAAATTTATAATTTATTGTTCAATATCATAAAAAATAATTAAGAACAAGCAGAGATAATTTATTATAAAAAATGTAAATTATTTCTCTAGACATATTGACATATGCATACCAAAATAGTAGTGTGAAAAAAATAAAAAAAATATTTAGTTTAACTTACGGTGTTTTATTATTCATCTAACAATTTGAGGTGACTCTATGATAAATTCTTTTAAGCCTGCAAAACGCAGAAATCTGTATGAAGAAGTAGCAGATGCACTTATTGGTGCTATTGAGCGTGGAGAATATCCAGTTGGGAGTGCTTTACCAACAGAGCGTGAATTGATGCAGCTTTTTGAGGTTGGACGCCCTTCAATTCGTGAAGCTATTGCAAAGCTCGGTAGGTTAGGGATTTTGGAGTTAAAACAGGGTGCTCGCCCAAGGGTATGTAGCCCTAATGTTAGCCCTCTAATGCATGAAGTTAGTGGTGCTGTACACTTGCTTTTAGCAGAGCCAAAAGGTCAGCAGCATATGCGCGAAGTTCGTCTGATGTTCGAGGTTGCACTTGCACGCTATGCGGCAGTAAATATTGGTGAAGATAAGTTAAAAATGCTGTCAGAAATTTTATCAGAGCAAGCTAAATATTTAGATGACAGATCGACTTGGGCTAAATTAGACTTAGAATTCCATAAAATTATCGGTCAAGTACCTGAAAATCCGATTCTTGCAACCTTGCAAGAGAGCTTGTCAGAATGGTTTTTGGAGCGAAGCGAAACCTCACTAAAAGTTAAAGGGCAATCAAGAGTTGCACTTTTAGCACACCAAAACATTTATAAAGCCTTATGCGAAAAAGACCCACAAAAGGCTGAAGAAGAAATGACAAAGCACTTATATCAAGTATATGACGTGTTTAAATATGTTTTTGATTAAGTATTACAGTATATTAAATATGTGAAATCAGGATAGGAGTTAATGAGATGAAGAAAATGAAGACAATGGACGGCAACACGGCTTCTGCATATGTTGCTTATGCATTTAGTGATGTAGCGGCAATATTCCCGATTACACCATCATCAAATATGGGTGAAGTTGCAGACGAATGGTCAGCACTTGGCGTTAAAAACATGATGGGGCAGACTGTTTGTGTGCGAGAAATGCAATCAGAAGCAGGTGCGGCAGGTGCTGTCCATGGATCTCTTGCAGCAGGTGCAATGACGACTACTTTTACAGCGTCACAAGGCTTACTTTTAATGATTCCAAATATGTATAAGATTGCTGGTGAGCTCATGCCATGTGTTTTCCACGTTTCAGCTCGTTCACTTTCAACACGTACATTATCAATTTTTGGTGACCATCAAGATGTTATGGCAACTCGTCAAACTGGCTTTGCTATGATTTGTTCAGCTTCCGTTCAAGAATGTTTAGACTTAGCGCTTGTTTCTCATTTATCAACAATTGATTCTCGCGTACCATTCTTACATTTCTTTGATGGTTTTAGAACTTCGCATGAGGTGCAAAAAATCGAAGTAGTAGAATATGATGACATTAAAAAAATAGTTAACTGGGATAAGGTTGAAGAATTTAGGCAAACAGGTTTAAATCCAGAACACCCACACGTACGTGGTGTAGTGCAAAATCCTGATATTTATTATCAATCACAGCTTGCAGCAAATCCATATTATATAGACTTAGTTGATACAGTTGTTGAAAATATGGAAAAAGTTGGAAAGCTTACAGGAAGAAAGTATAAGCCATTTGATTATGTTGGTCATAAAAATCCTAAAAAAGTTATTATTTTAATGGGTTCTGGTTGTGAAGCAGCTGAAGAGGCTGTTGGACGTATGGTAAAAGATGGTGAAGCCGTTGGCATGATTAAAGTGCGTTTGTATCGTCCATTTTCAGTTAAGCATTTAATGAAAGTGTTACCTAAATCAACTGAAATAATAAGTGTTTTAGATCGTACAATGGAGCTTTGTGCAAATGGTGATCCTCTTTATTTAGATGTTTGTACTGCACTTTTAGAGGAAAAAAGATATATTCCTGTTCTTACAGGTCGCTTTGGTATTGGCTCAAAAGAATTTACTCCTGCAATTGTGCGTGATATTTTTGCAAACATGGATAAGAAAAAGCCATTAAATCATTTTAATGCCGGTATTGTAGATGACGTTACAAATACAACTTTACCGCTTAGCTCAAAGCCATTTCCAACTGTTGCAAAGGGAACTGTTGAGTGTAAATTCTTTGGTTTAGGTGCTGATGGAACTGTTGGTGCAAATAAGCAAGCTATTAAGATTATTGGTGATAATACCGATTTATATGCTCAGGCTTATTTTGCTTATGACTCTAAAAAATCAGGTGGTTTTACAGTATCGCATTTACGCTTTGGTAAAAAAGAAATAAAAGCAACTTATTTAGTTAACAATGCAGATTATATTGCTTGTCATGTTCCAGCATATGTTAATAAATACGATATATTAGATGGAATTAAAGAGGGTGGGGCTTTTGTGCTTAATAGTCCATGGGCAACTATTGAAGAGCTTGAGCGTGAATTACCACCAGAAATGATGCGTACAATTGCCAAGAAAAAAGTAAAATTTTATAATATTGATGCAGTTAAACTTGCGCAAACCATTGGTCTTGGCGGACGCATTAACATGATTATGCAAACTGCATTTTTCAAGCTTTCAAATGTATTACCACTTGAGCAAGCTATTGAATTATTAAAAGATTCAATTAAAGAAGCTTATGGCAATAAGGGTAGTAAAGTTGTAAATATGAACATTGAAGCAGTTGATAAGGCTTTAGCAGTATTAAAAGAAGTTAAAGTTCCTAGCTACTGGAAAGATGTTGTTGATAAAAAAGCAGTTAAAATTGACGAGCCAGAATATATAACAAAGGTAGTGCGTCCTATTTTAGCTCAAAAAGGTGATGATTTACCAGTATCTTGCTTTACTTGTGATGGTAGTATTCCAGTTGGGACTGCTGCTTATGAAAAACGTGGCGTAGCCGTGAATATTCCTATGTGGTTGTCAGAGCATTGTATTCAATGTAACCAGTGTGCTTTAGTATGTCCACATGCTGCAATTCGCCCATATTTAGCAGATGAAAAAGAGCTTAAAAAAGCACCGAAAAGCTTTAAAACAATTAAGGCAAATGGTAAAGAATTAAGTGGTTTAGAGTATCGTATGCAGGTTTATAGCCAAGATTGTCAAGGCTGTGGTGTTTGTGTTGATGCTTGCCCTGCAAAGCAAAAGGCTCTTGAGATGAAGTCACTTGAAAGCCAACTTGCAGATGAAGTTCAAAACCTTGCATATGCTGAAAAAAATATCAGTAATAAAGGTGAATTAGTTAACCGTGATAGCTTAAAAGGTTCACAATTCCAAGAGCCATTACTTGAATTTTCAGGTGCATGTGCCGGTTGTGGTCAAACACCTTATATTAAGTTAATTACTCAATTATACGGTGAGCAAATGGTGGTTGCTAATGCGACTGGCTGTAGTTCAGTTTGGGCATCATCTGCCCCAACAACTCCTTATACTGTTAATAAAAATGGTCATGGTCCTGCTTGGGGACACTCTCTATTTGAAGATGCGGCAGAATATGGTTATGGAATGGTTATAGCTTATCGCCAACGTCGTGAAAAATTAGTTGAAATAGTAGAAGAAGCTTTAAAATTAAAATTATCTTCAAAAATTTCTGATGTTTTATCAGCATGGCTAAAGGTTTGGGACGATAGAATTGAGAGTGCAAAATTGCGTGAACAAGTTTTGGAAGTTGTAGCTGATAGTAAAGAGCCACTTTTAAAAGAAATTAAAAAAATGGGTGATTTATTAGCCAAAAAATCTCACTGGATTTTTGGTGGAGATGGTTGGGCATATGATATTGGTTATGGTGGTTTAGACCATGTGCTTGCTTCTGGCGAAGATATTAATATTTTAATGTTAGATACTGAAGTTTATTCAAATACTGGTGGTCAAGCTTCAAAGGCAACACCGCTTGGATCAATTGCAAAATTTGCCTATGCTGGAAAGCGTACAAAGAAGAAAGACCTCGGTCGTATCTTTATGAGCTATGATAATATTTATGTTGCTTCAGTTTGCATGGGTGCAGATAAACAGCAAACATTAAAAGCAATTAAAGAAGCTGAATCTTATGATGGTCCATCAATTATTTTGGCTTATGTTCCATGTATCAATCATGGTATTATAAAAGGTATGGGTAAGAGTTTAGATGAAGCAAAACGTGCTGTAGAGGTTGGTTATTGGCCTATGTATCGCTTTGACCCACGTCGCAGATTTGAAGGTAAAGCTGCCCTTGAGCTTGATTATAAAATGCCTAATAGCAAAATGGCGGAGTTTTTATCAGGTGAAGTTCGTTATGCCTCTTTAGCTAATTTTGAACCAGAGATTGCAGCGAAGCTTGGTAAAGAGCTTGAAGAAACTTGCATGGAGCAGTATAAGAAATTAGCGTTTTTAGCTACTGAAACTGTTGAATAGTTT
>CAYJPK010000111.1:0-5278 GCA_964372035.1 uncultured Desulfovibrionaceae bacterium
AAGTGGCTAAGCCACCCTCTAATGACAATACTGAAAATTATTTAATGGTTTAATATTTATTGACGACTAATTAAAAAAATAATTCCCAATAAATAAACTCCCTTTATTGGCATGAAATAATTCATATCAATAAAGGGAGTATTTTTTTAATAAAGCTTGGAGGAAGGTTGCCAAGCTTTATACTTTTTTATTAGAAACGTGCACCAAATGCAACGTTAGCTGTTAAACCTGGTTGAAAATCGGTATAGCTTGTATAATGCTTATATTTATGGTCAAAGAGGTTAAGTAAATCTATTTGAATGAAATAGTCATTATCAATACCAAAATCAAGCCCCATTGAAAGGTTAAGGGTTGTGAAAGCATCAGTTGTTACGTTTTTACTAACATAGCTTCCACCCTCATAAACATATGCAGAATAATCTACTTCAGAGTTATAAATGCCGTATAAATCAGCATTAAAGCGTACATTGTTCTTTACAAAGGTATGGTCGTAACGTAAACCAAAGCGGGCACTTACAGCTGGAACACCATAGTTATCATGGGTTTCATCACCCCATACATCTTTTCTATCAATATATGAACCTACAAAATATGGCTCAAGTCCCATGTCAAACTTATATGAAAGAGCTAACTCAACACCCTTTGTTTTACTTGAGTCTAAGTTAATCCACTGTGTCCAGGTTGCACCATCAATAACAACACCAGTAGTTGAGATGCGTTGTTCTGATTCATTGTAGTACAAGGATAAATCAGCTGACAATTTACCATCATCATATCTTGCACCGATTTCCCAGTTGTCAGAGGTTTCAGGTTTTAAATCTGGATTACCTTTGAAGCCACCATGAGCTGATGGAATATCAAGATATTTATTATAGAAAGTTGGAGCTCTAAAGCCTTGTGACCAAGTTGCACGAAGTGCTAAGTTGTCAATGCCTTGCCATACTAAGCCAACATTGAAGACTACATCACTTTCTGTACCATCAGATGAACCTTGCGGTGTATAACCTGTACGATGTGAACCATCAGGATTAAGTTCTTCTCTTCTTTCAATTTCAGTTGTATAATTGATATATCTAGCACCATAGCTGAATGTAAAATCAGCAGGTAAATAGTGTTCTACAGCAGCAAAGCCAGCTAAAGTATCAGCATGCGCATCACGTAAGTTTTGTGAACCAGCTAATACAGTGCCAGAAGTTTTACTATAAATTCTGTCATAGTCATATTCTTCATGCAACCAATCTAAGCCAGCAATGATATAAGTATGATCTTGGATTGTCCAGTCAGATTGAAGTGTTGCACCATAGTTAGTAATAATAGTTTCAGTACTATATACTGATGCATAATCTTTCTTTGAATAATTATAATAGAAGCTGTTAATTTTTACTGATGGTAAAAAAGATGCTAAATCAGTAAATTTAAACTCAGCAGCATACCTATCTGTATAGTTTTCACTATCTTCATAGCTTACACTTTCAAGAGTTTGGTCATAATGCTCATAGTTTAAGCTAGCACTAAAATGCTCTGAAAAGTCATAACCAACCCAAGTATTTAAATCCCATGCCTGACTTTGATTGCCTTTCATTTCTGTGTGATATGACATATAATTGTCATAATCTTCCGCAGAACCTAAAACACGGTATGAAAATTTATCTACCTTACCATAAAGGCTTGCACTATACATATTAGAGTTTGTTGCACCTTGATATGCATATCTTACAGAGCCTTGAACTGGTTTTGTACCACCTTTTTTAGTGATAATATTAATAACGCCACCTAATGCCTCTGAACCATAAAGAACAGTTGCTGGACCTTTAACAACCTCGATACGCTCAATAATTGCTGGATCAATTCTTAAATCATCACCGTGACCATGAAAAACTGTACTTACTTTTGCACCATCAATTAAAACTAAAGTTTCGCCACTTCCTTCACCACGAATCATAATTCTATTTGTTGATGGATCACCACTTGAAGAAACTTGAACGCCTGGAATATCTTTTAAAAGATCTTGCAACCTTGTTGCCGCTGTTCTTTCAATTTCTTCTTGAGTAATGACATTTACTGAATATGGAACGTCCATAATCTCTTGAACTTTTCTACCAGTTGTAACTTCAACAGGCTCGGTTGTGATACTTTCAGCTGCCATGGCACTAAAGCTTGTCGCAAAAAACATGCTTGCTGTTACTGCTAGTGTTGGTAACTTCTTAAATTTTAACATTATAACTCCCTTATATTGTTTTTTTACAAATTAAGTTTTATTAATCGAACTTAATTTATAAGATAAAATAGTTTTTATATAAACAAATTATATTTGTCAAGTAGAATATTTACAACTAAACTAATTTTGTATAAAATATAAACCATGCTTTTAGTTTTCTTATAACAAGTGAGAATTAAATGAAAAAAATGATATTTAACTTATTAATTATTATAACTATCAGTTATTTAATTGATTTTGCTCAAGCACAGCGCCTAGACGCTTTAAACGTAAATTCTTCAACTGATTTTCAAGAGCTTTGCTTTTACCTAGGTGATAAGCCTCCACTTAGTGCAATTTTAACCATTCCAAATCACACTAAAAAAGTACCTGTTGTTTTACTGCTTCAGGGTTCAGGTTCTCTAGATAAAGACTCCACAATTTTCGAAAACAAGCCCTTTAGAGATATTGCGCATGGCTTAGCCAAAAAAGGAATTGCCAGCTTAAGATATGATAAAAGATTTTTCGCATATCCAAAACAAGCCCAAAAACTCGGTGCAAATGTCAATTTGAAAGATGAGTATTTAAATGATGTAAGCATTGCAATAAATATATTAGAAAGAAATGAGCTAATTGAGGCTGAAAGTATTTTTGTGCTCGGGCATTCTTTAGCTGGCGGATTAACTCCAGCTATTGCCTTTGAACACAACAGCATAAATGGAATAATCTCAATGGCAGGTTCTTTGCGTCCTCTTTATGAGATTTCCTACGACCAAAACTTAATACTAAAAGAAAGCTTAGATCTATCTCACTATGATGAGAAAACTCAGCAAGTTTTAAGAAAACAATTTAGAAAAGTGGAAGAAGACATTAATATTTTGCGAAATGAACTAGAAAAAACAGATGACAGCAGAATTTTACTCGGCTTATATGCTGGCTATCAGAAATCCTTGCAAAAATATAGTGGGCAAAATTTTATAAGCAAAATTGATATACCAATACTGGTACTACATGGGTCTGATGATTTTCAAGTTTTTGCAGATAAGGATTTTACTCTATGGGAAAAGACCTTGGAAAACAGAAAAAATGCAAAGCTTATAATTTATGAAGGCTTAAATCATTTAATGATGCCATCTAACAACAAAAAGAATTTCGATGAATATAAAACAAGAAATCATGTTAGTGAAAAAGTAATTGATGACATTGCTGACTTTATTCTTCAATAAAAAGATTTAATTTTTGTCCAAAGAACTAAAGAAGAAAGAACTGCCTATAAAAATAGACAGTTCTAGTAGGAGGACTAGTAATAATGTAAGTAATCTTTGTGGTGCAAGATTTCTTACATAATTATCATGTTATATAAAACAATCGTTATTTATTAGTTAAAGTTTAGAATTTATTAACCCTTCATGCTACGTTTAGAAGCTTTAAGAGGGTTAACTTTAGCTGCACTTTCTTTTGGCAACTTAGGAATTAAATGTTTATTTTCCTCAAAAACATTCGTATAGTCCACACCTAAAGCAACAATTCTATCTTGCATTAATGAGCGTGCACAATAGCGATTAGGATCAGCTAAATTCTTGCCAACATATTTTGACGCTGTTAAATAAAGACCTCTGTTGTCAATTGCAAGTAAAAGCGGAATATTATTTTCTTCAATATCTTGTAAAATCATTTCTTGTGCAGTTCCAAAACGTGTTATCATATTATAACTCCTATACTGAAATATTTACTTACTCATTATTTCTTGAGCTCAAGCAAAGACTATATGACTTTGGTTTGAATGTCAACATAAAGTTTTATCTTTCAAACTATTTGTAAAATTATGTTTTTAAAAAGTGTGTATCAAATATAAATTGTAAAAATAGTAGCTGCTCTATTTTATAAAACAGCTACTATTATACCTAGAATTGTTGAGAATTAAAAACCCTATAATTATAGAGCTCCATCAACACTTTGAGCAAATGATTTAACTTCGTCAGCGTTGTCGCTTGCATCGCCCTCAACTTTTAAACCTGTAACCATGATAGTTGCACCAGCTTCACCAGCTTTTTCTTCAATGTAGTCAACGCCTCCGCAATATAATTCATATGCAGTATCACCAGAAGCAAAAGCACCAACTTTAATGCCCTTGAGACCCATTTTATCAAAGTTACCATCATATTTTTCAAAGTCGCTTTGAAGTTCAATTGTATCAATACCCCAAATTGATACGCCCATAAGAACACAATCATAGCCATTTGCTAAACCGTCAGCTTCAACATCAGCTGCACTTTGGCAATCAACATCATGACCTTTTGCTACGAGTTCATCTTTAATCATTTCTGCAATAGATTCAGTGTTTCCAGTTTCTGAACCATAAACTATTCTAATTTTGCTCATTTAAAACTCCTTTTAGATGATTTTATAATTAATATAAAGTTTGTATATTGAAACTTTATTTGTAAAATAAAATAACACTGTAACTTTGTCAAGCAATTATTTTTCATATAAAGTGTAAAAATTTTTTATATTTAAAATTTCTAAAATCAATGATTTACCACTTTGTATTAAAATTATCAAAAAAAGAATATTAAAAATAGATTGACGTAACAAATAAAGTTTGATAATTCTAATTTTAATAAATTCAAAATTATTTATTCTATAAAGGAGAAGTTTATGCAAAAAAACCAATATGACAATTATAATTTAGCCTCTGCTACTGGTTTAATCCCACTCTCACCTAACGCAACAAAAGAAAAAAAATCATGTGAAGGCTGTACAGGCTGTGGCAAAGATTGCGGGTGCAAAACTCATAAAAAACCATAAATACATTTTCATAAATTTAAATTGATTTTTAAAGTTGATTTATTCATTTTACAAGTTGATTTCTAAAGATATTTTTCAAATCATTTGTATCATACCAACACAATTTATTAAAAATGCATATTCCAGTTTAATACTAGGCTTTTTATGCTCTAAAAAATTAAAACCTTTCGTATTTGAAATTAAATTCATTCGATTACGAAAGGTTTTAGTTTAGCTATATAGTCGGCACTGAAAAAGTCATTTCTAATGCCTTTTTCTAAAGGCACGCCCACT
>CAYJPK010000112.1:0-5264 GCA_964372035.1 uncultured Desulfovibrionaceae bacterium
GAGTGCAACCTTGCCAAGGTTGAAGTCGCGAGTTCAAATCTCGTCTCCCGCTCCACATATTTAAGCACCGATAACGGTGCTTTTTTTTTGCCCTAGCTTCATCTTATAATTTATAATTTTTTATGTTCAAATTTGATTGCAAGTTAAAATAAAATCTGTCATTATTCACAGAGCGTTTAATTACATTTGATTTAGCTTTTGATAGCTAACTTAAAATATATGGAGTTTTATTTGAGCTTACTTTTTAAAGTTCTCGTACGCAATAATTTAATGCTTTTAATTCCAGCCCTTTTAGCAGGCACTGGAATTTATGTTTTGACAGATTTATTTGAGCGTTTAGATGTATTCATTGGATCTGGTCTTGGCTTTAGCATTGTCGTTAAGTATTACTTTTATAAGATACCCTTGATTGTTTCACAGATTTTGCCAGTAGTTTTTTTAATTGCTGCAGTTGTACAATTATGCTTAATGGTGCGTTCTCGTGAGATGGTAGCACTTCAAGCTGGAGGTATTTCACCTTTACAGCTACTTAAAATTTTATTTGTTTGTGGACTCGTTTGGAGTTCAGTTCAACTTTTATTCTCACAGTATTTAGGTGTTAGTGGTGAAAATGAATCACAGCGCATCTGGCGTGAAGACGTGAGGAACAAAGAAGCTGCAAATAAGGTTCTGCATAACGTTTGGTTTGCAAATAGTGGCTATATTGTGTCTTTAAGTGTTATTGATAGCCAAAGTAAGGGCAGCGGATTTTTGGCTTATAAATTAAGCGATGATAGTTTAAGCCTTGAAGAGATTATTACTGCACCAAGTTTTTACGTTGAGGATAACAATTGGATAGCCTTGAATGGGACAAAGTCAAACCCTAATACTTATAAGCAAGAAAGTTTCGATAAAATTCAAGTTGCAATTGATCAAGAAGTTTCTAGTTTAAGAATTATTCAGTCTGGCTCTAATCCCCAGTTGCTAACAATCTGGGAATTAAGTGAAGCTATTGAAAACCTTAAAAATTCTGGCTCAAATGTTGAAATACTTCAAACAGCTTGGCATAGTAAGATAGCTTACGCAGCTTCGATTGCAGTTATGACTTTTGTAGCAATAGCTATTGTGAGTTGGCAAAATAATATTTATATTGCAATTGGGTGTTCTCTAGTTTCAACCCTGTTGTATTATGTTGTATTTATACTTTCTAACGCCCTCGGTGAAAGTGGTAGTTTATCGCCATTTCTAGCAACATGGCTAGCAAATATCATAGCCGTTACGTTAGCAAGTTTGCGAATAATTAAAGTTTATTGGCAAAGAAACTAAAGGAGATAATAAATGAATAAAATAATAATTACAATATGTGCATTTTTACTGTTTTCAGTAAATGCAATTAATACTGCAAATTCAGCAGAAATTGATAAAAAGGAATTTACAAAGTTACTTGAGCAAGTACTTCGTGAAAAGCCAGAAATTATTTTTAATATTTTGACTGAAAATAGTGAAATGGTCTTAGACATTGCGCAACAAGGCTCTAATCAGCGTCGTGCAAAAGCTATGGATACACAGTGGAAACGTGACTTAGACAAGGAAAAAAAAGTAAAATTAGAAAATAGAGTTGTTTTTGGTAAGGCTGATGCTCCAGTTAGCGTAATTGTTTTTTCGGATTTTTCATGCCCATATTGCAAACAATTAGCTGAAACATTAAAAGACTACAAGTCTATTGGCGATGAGCGAGTTAAAATGATTTTTAAACATTTTCCGCTTGAAGGTCATAAGTTCTCACGCTTAGCGGCTGAATATCACGTTGCCGCAAGCTTATCACAACCTGAAAAAGCTTGGGCATTTCATGACAAATTATTTGATTATAGTGAGCGCATAAACAATGAGGGTGAAGCAATTATACGCAAAGCAGCCGAAGACGCTGGCTTAGACTTAAAAAAGCTCACCACAACAATGCGATCAGAATCTAAAAAAATAAAAAGCATTATTGAGGAAGACCTTGATGATGCAAGAGTGATTGGTTTAAGCGGAACACCTAATATATTAGTTAATAATTTGGTTATTAGAGGTGCTGCAAACAAACATATGCTAAAAAGAGCGATTGACTTAGCTAGTTCTCATAAAAAATAATTGCACAGATAGGTTTAGTTAAAGGATTAACAAAAAATAATGCAAGACTATAATGATACAATAGAAATATTTAAGAATAAATTAAGTAAAGATACATGCATAACAATTGGAAATTTTGATGGTGTCCACCTAGGACATCGCCGTTTAATTGAGCGAGCTAAACAAGTTGCTCAAGAAAAAGATCAAGATTTAGTGGTGATTTCTTTTGAACCTCACCCATTAAAATTAGTTGCACCACACCTGGCTCCTGTTGGTCTAAGTGATATTCCTACACGTTTACGCTTAATAAGCATGCTAGGAGTGCAAAATGTGTTGATACTACCTTTTACCTCTGAGCTTGCAGGATTAAGTCCAACTGAATTTGTTGAATGTATTTTATTAAGATTAAATATGAAATCTTTGATTGTTGGCTATGATTTTTCGCTTGGAAAAGCAAGAGCTGGTAACGGTGCTGTCCTTACTAAATTAAGCGAAGAGTATGACTTTTATTTTGAGCAATTTGGACCAGTTCTTTTAGATGATATTGCTATAAGCTCAACTAGGGTTAGAGCAAGTATCCGTGAGGCTAACTTACAACTAACAACTCGCTTGTTAGGACGTTTTTATAGTATTCATGGAAAAGTTGTGCACGGACATAAGCGTGGAAGAACTATTGGAGTTCCAACTGCTAATTTAGACGTGCCAGACTTACAAATGCCACCAAATGGAGTTTATGCAGGTAAGATCAGAAATGGTATTGAGCATTTTAATTGTGTCATTAGCGTTGGCTCAAATCCTACTTTTGAGGGTGAAAAAACAACTGTAGAGGCTCATATTTTTGACTATAGTGGCGATTTGTACGATAAGGATATTGAAGTTTTTTTTGTTGATAAACTTCGAGATCAAGCAAAGTTTAATGGTATTGAAGAATTACTAGAAGCAATTAAAAACGATATTAAACTAGCTCGAGCTATTTTATAAATGGTGTAAGTTATGATAATATATATAAATGGAAAAGCTGAAACTTGTGATGATAACATCAATATTTATGATTTAATTGTAAATTTAAAATTAAATCCAGAGCAAGTTGTGGCTGAATTAAATGAAGATATTGTTTTAAGCGAAAGCTATAAAAATACAATTTTAAAAAGTGATGATCGCATAGAATTATTACAATTTGTTGGAGGTGGCTAGTGCTAACTGATGATTTCATAATTGGAGATAAGAAATTAAAATCACGTTTATTTACTGGAACAGGTAAATATTCTGATGATAGCTTAATTCCAAAAATTTTAGAAGCAAGCGGAGCAGAAGTTATTACAGTAGCACTTCGCAGAGTAGACCTTGGCAACACAAAGGATAATATTTTATCTAATATTCCGAAAAATATTCAGCTTTTACCTAATACTTCTGGTGCTCGCACAGCAGAAGAAGCAGTGCGTATTGCTCGCCTTGCAAGGGCAGCTGGTTGCGGGAATTGGGTTAAGATTGAAGTTATTTCTGACAATAAATACCTTTTGCCTGATGGGTATGCGACAGCTAAAGCAACTGAAATTTTAGCAAAAGAGGGCTTCGTTGTTTTACCTTATGTAAATGCTGATTTGTATGTTGCAAGAGATTTGGTTAACGCTGGAGCTGCTGCTGTAATGCCACTAGGAGCACCAATAGGTACAAATCGTGGACTTAGAACAAAGGAAATGATTAGCATTTTAATTGATGAAATTAAGTTGCCAATTATTGTTGATGCTGGCATCGGAACTCCATCACAGGCTTGTGAGGCTATGGAAATGGGCGCTAGTGCCTGCCTTGTTAATACAGCAATTGCAAGCTCTAAGGATCCGATTTTAATGGCAAAAGCCTTTTCGCTTGCAATTGAATCCGGTAGAAATGCATATTTAGCAAAGCTTGGTCGAGTGCTTGAGGGGCAAGCTAGTGCATCGTCGCCGTTAACTGGTTTTTTAAGTGAATTATAATAGTATATAAGTTGGTGTAAAATGGCTTTTTATAACGAGTTACAAAAATGGGACAAGGACGAAGTCCTAAATAGCATCAAGAACATGACAGAATTTGATGTTCAAAATGCTTTGTCAAAAGAGCGTTTAGATCTTTATGATTTCATGGCTCTACTATCTGAACCGGCCACAAAATATTTGGAACAAATGGCACAGCGAGCTCATGAAAGTAGCTTGCGTCATTTTGGCCATGCTGTTCAATTATTTACGCCCTTGTATTTAGCTAATTACTGCACAAATCACTGTTTATACTGTGGCTTTAATGCAAAAAATCATTTGCATCGCACTAAATTAACCATGGAGCAGATTGAGTCTGAGGGAAAAGAAATTGCTAGCACTGGACTTCGCCATATCTTGCTTTTAACTGGTGATGCGCCGAAAATTAGCCCTCCGCAATATATTGCAGATGCTGCAAAAGTACTTAATAAATATTTTGCAGGAATTGCTATTGAGGTTTATTCCTTAACAGAAGATGAATATCGTTTATTAGTTGAAAATGGCGTTGATTCAATGACTCTATTTCAAGAAACTTACAATGAAGAACTGTATTTAAGTTTGCACCCTAAAGGTCCAAAGCGTGATTTTAAATTTCGCATTGAATCCTATGAAAGAGCTGCTAAAGCTGGTATGCAATCAGTTAATATTGGTGCTTTGCTTGGTCTTGATGAATGGCAAAAAGATGCATTTTTTACAGGACTTCATGCAAGTTGGTTACAAAATGAGTTTCCTGATACTGATATAGCGATTTCAGTTCCAAGAATGCGCCCTCACGTTGGCAGCCCAATTTATGTTCATGATACGAGCGAAAAAGACCTAGTACAATACGTATTAGCTCTTCGCTTATTTTTACCAATGGCTGGTATTACCTTGTCTACTCGTGAAAGAGCTTTTATTAGAGATAAATTATTACCATTAGGTGTAACAAGGGTTTCTGCCGGTGTATCCACTAAGGTTGGTGGTCACGCTATTCATGACGAAGAAAGCACTGGACAATTTGAAATTGCTGACGAGCGTTCAGTCGATGAAATGGTAGAAGCAATTCGTAACGCCGGCTATCAAGCAGTCTTTAAGAATTGGGAACCATTATCTGGAGCTTATGCTTGCGGTAAAATCTAACATTATTTCGTCGTCACTGAAAAAGTCATTTTTAATGCCTTTTTC
>CAYJPK010000113.1:0-5138 GCA_964372035.1 uncultured Desulfovibrionaceae bacterium
AAAAAAAGAGCTTAGTTTTAACCACTGAGCTCTTTTTTTTGTATTCAAATAATAAAATATATATTCAATAAATAACTGTTACAAAACGCAACTTAGAAAGGCTTTTGTGCTTTCATGTTGAGGATTTTGGAAAATATTTTCAGGTGTATCTTGTTCTACTATAACGCCTTGTGAAATGAAAATTACTCTATCAGCAACTTCACGAGCAAAGCCCATTTCATGAGTTACTACAACCATTGTCATGCCTTCGGCAGCAAGTTCTTT
Source organism: uncultured Desulfovibrionaceae bacterium (assembly GCA_964372035.1). Taxonomy (GTDB): domain Bacteria; phylum Desulfobacterota; class Desulfovibrionia; order Desulfovibrionales; family Desulfovibrionaceae; genus CAYJPK01. The sequence goes on from CAYJPK010000113.1 coordinate 265, forward strand.
CATTACTTGTAAAACTTCGCCTACCATTTCAGGGTCAAGGGCAGAAGTTGGCTCATCAAACAGCATTATATCAGGGTTCATAGCAAGTGAGCGAGCGATAGCAACACGTTGTTTTTGCCCTCCAGAAAGCTGGTGAGGATAAACATCAGCTTTATCAGAAAGACCTACACGATTAAGCAGCTGCATAGCCTTTTCTTCTGCTTGAGCGCTAGTAAGTTTATTAAGCTCAACAGGTGCAAACATAATATTTTTTTTAACAGTCATGTGTGCAAAAAGGTTAAATTGCTGGAAAACCATGCCTATATTTTCACGAATTTTATTTATATTAGAGTTTTTATCTGTGAGTGGCATGTCATCAATGATTATTTCACCTGTAGTTGGCTCTTCTAAGCGATTAAGACAGCGTAAAAAAGTTGATTTGCCAGAGCCAGATGCACCGATAATGCATACAACTTCACCTTCTTTGACTTCTAAATCAACTCCACAAAGCACTTCAACATCGTTAAATGATTTATGAAGATTGGTAACTTTTAATTTATTTATCATAGCTAATTTTCTTCTCCACATATTGCGATAAAATCATAAGTGCTGAAATAAAAGCAAGATATACAGCACCAACCCAGAAATAAGTTGCAAAATAATTCCAATTTGCAGAAACATACTGGTTAGCTTCATTAACTGTTTCACTTAGACCAATAACAGTTAAAATTGAACTGTCTTTTACAGTTATAATAAATTGATTTACAAAAGACGGCGAAACAATTTTTAAAGCTTGAGGTAAAACAATTTTTGCCATTGTTTTAGAGGCAGAAAGACCAAGGCTACGTGAGGCTTCAACCTGCCCCTTGTCAACGGCCTGTATACCACTTCTATAGATTTCAGAAAGATATGCGCCTGCATTTAAACTAAGGGTTATTACGCCAGCCAAAATAGGAGTTATTCTAAAATCTTCTACAATTAAGCGAACGATTTGAGGAGTACCAAAATATATAAAAAGGGCTTGCACAATCATTGGCGTGCCGCGAATTATCCAAACATAAGTTTTAGCAATAAAGCTAAGAACAGGAATATTAGCAAGAGAAATCAGGCAAGATACAAGCCCAACAATCATACCAATAATGATGGAAATAATGGAAACTTGTATTGTTATAGCCATACCACGAATAAGGTATGGATAAATATCAAAAAAAGTATTTATAAGTTGGTCAAACATGACTATTCCTAAAAGTAAAATTTATGATTTATAATAATCAAAGTGAAAACTATAAAAATGAAAAATTAACACATGCTCAAGGATTTGTAGTTTTGAGCATGTGTTAAAAATAAAATATTAATTACATACCGTATTTAGTAAGAATTTCTTTATATTTACCATTAGCTTTTATGTTTTTAAGCCCTGCATTAAACATTTTGATTAGGTCAGCATTTTTACCTTTTAAAACAGCAAAGCCGTAAGGACCAATGTTTACCTTTTCACCAAAAAGCATAAGTGGTAAATTAGCAGTTTTAATTCTGTAGCTGATAACACTATAATCTTCCATGCCAGCGTCTACATTGCCAGTTTGAACTGATGCATAAACAGCGTCAGAGCCTTCAAAGCTTTGAATTGTAAAGCCGTATCTGTCTTTAATGCTGTTAGCGTAAGCTGCGCCTTGAGTACCTGTTTTAACAGCAACAACTTTACCTTTTAAATCTTGGAGATTTTTGAGTTTGCTATTTTTACCAACAAACATGGTTTGTCCATCTTCAAAATAAGGGTCAGAAAAATCATAAGATTCTTGACGTTTAGGAGTAATTGTCATGCCAGCAATCATGCCATCAGCTTGGCCTGCATTTAAATTACCAAGAGCAGCATTCCAACCAACATTTTTAACAGTATATTTAAAACCTTGATCCTTAGCAATTGCATCAAGCAAATCCATATCTATACCTGTGTACTTGTTAGTTTTTGAATCTAAAAAGTCAAAAGGTGCAAAAGAATTATCTGCAACAATCACGTAGTCTTTTTCTGCTTTAGCTTCAGTATTAAAGCCAAAAGTAAAAGTGAAAACCATAAACACTGCCATTAAAAATAATGAAGCACGGTTAAATAAATTCATTTGTAAAACCCTCCAAAAAATTTCTTGTTAAAAATATAAAATAGCATGTTTACTATAAAATGTAAACCGCGTTATAGTCAGGCTTAAATATAGGAGTTTTGTATAAAATATATTTCAATTGTTGCTATAGTTAATTTATAATTTATTAACTTATAATAATTGTAATTATTTTTCAGGATATAAGAAATCTTGACTTGAACTGTTTATTAGTATAATAATAAAAATGACAAAGTGTTTTTTTAATAATTTTGTTCCCAAACTTCCAATTCTATCAAGCCTTAAAGTTTTATTATTAAATTTTACCATGGAGAGTATCTTTTTATGGAACTAAAAAGCCAAGCTGATATTGCACCATCATTTGTGCAGAGCATAGTTAATTCACTTCCAGTAAATATAAGCTGTTGGTCTAAAAATGGGGATTTAGTATATTGCACAAAAAATTATTTAGAGATTTTTGAGGTTGAGAGCCCTGAAGAATATGTTGATAATATAGCCTTATTGTCACCATTAAATCAGCCTAGCGGTGAAAATTCTTTAGCTTTGCGAAAAAAATACCTTGCACAGGCTTTTAAAGATGGAGCTATTGATTTTGACTGGGTCTATAAAACACGCAGTGGGAAAATATATCAATCAAAATGTAGATATTCACGTTTTGAGCAAGATGGTGAATTTTTTGTTGCTGGTCAGATTATCCAGCCAAATATTCCTGTTGATGTGGAATGTGAAAATGATGCAATTTTGAGAGCTAAAATTATGCTCGATGTTACACCGCTTTGTTGTAATTTTTGGAAAAAAACTCCTGATGGCTTTGAAAACATAGATTGCAACCTGGAAGCTATCAAATTATTTAGCCTTGATGATAAGACGGAGTACCTCGAGAGATTTTTTGAACTTTCACCAAAGTATCAACCTGACGGTAAATTATCTGCTGAATCTGCAGGGGAAAAAATTATAACTGCTTTTAATGAGGGCTATTGCAAGTTTGAATGGTTGCATAAAAAGCTAAATGGTGAAGAAATTCCAGCTGAAATTACACTAATTCGTGCAAGCTATTATGATGAGTCTATTGTTGTAGGCTATACTCGTGATATGCGTGAAATCAAAGCTAGTGAAGCAAAGGCACGAATAGCTGAAGAAAGGACTCAAGTTATGCTTGATACCTTCCCAATGGTTGCAAACCTTTGGGATAATAAAGGTAATTTGATAGATTGTAACTTGGAAGCAGCTAAGCTCTATGGCTTTGAAACAAAAGAAGAATATATGGAGAATTTTTCTGTAGTTTCACCAGAATATCAGCCAGATGGTATAAAATCTATTGATAAAGTTGCACTACTAGTTGCTAAAGCCTTTGATTCTGGCTATGAGCGTTTTGAATGGGTGTGTTTGCATCGTGACGGTTCAGAAATTCCTGTAGAAGTTATCCTTATAAAGGTAACTTTAAACAATGAAAACGCTGTTATTAGTTATGTACGTGATTTGCGTGAGCATAAGGCTATGCTAGCCGAAATCAGCCATGCGGAGCTTAATTTACGAGCTGCTATTGATGTTGCAGAAAAAAATGCAAAGGCGAAAAGTGAATTTTTGGCAAATATGAGCCATGAAATTCGAACACCTATGAATGGGATTTTAGGTCTTTTACACATAATTAATAAGACGGAACTGACTGAAAAACAACGTGAATATATAGGTAAAATATCATACTCAGCAAAAAGCTTGTTACGTATTATTAATGATATTTTAGATTTTTCAAAAATCGAAGCTGGCAAGCTTGAGCTTGAGAATATTCCTTTTACTCTTGGTGAGCTTAGAGAGGAGCTTGAAAGCTTATTTGCACCTAAAGCAGAGGAGAAGGGGCTTGATTTAGTCTTTATTCAAAGCGATGATGAAGATAGCCATTATCTAGGTGACCCAACTAGAATTAAGCAAGTGGTATTTAATCTTGTTGGTAACGCAATTAAATTCACAGAAACAGGTAGTGTAACTGTGCGTTGCGTTAGTGGTGAAATAAAAGATAACCATAGGAACTTTGTCCTTTCAGTTGAAGATACAGGAATTGGACTTAGCGAAGAACAACAAAATAGATTGTTTACAGCCTTTAATCAGGCTGATAGCTCTGTGACAAGAAAATATGGTGGAACTGGGCTTGGTCTTGCAATTTCAAAAAACCTAGTTGAAATAATGGGTGGACAAATGTGGGTTGAAAGTGAAATTGGGAAGGGTTCAAAATTCATTTTTAGCCTTTCTTTTGAAATTGCCAGTGAAAATGACTTTACAACAAAAGAGCAAGAGCTTACGGTTAAAAACCGTATTGTGGCTAGAGCAGGGCATATCTTATTAGTAGAAGATAACGAAATAAATCAGATGATTGCAGAAGAATTATTATCTGCCGTTGGCTATAAAATTGAAATCGCAAATAATGGCTTAGAGGCATTAAATTTGCTTAAGTCAAAGCCATATGATGCTGTTTTAATGGATATTCAAATGCCGGTTATGGACGGATTGACAGCTAGTACGAAAATAAGAGAGCAGGAAAAGTTTGCTGAGTTACCTATTATTGCGATGTCAGCTCATGCAATGGTTGGTGATAGAGAAATCAGCTTGAGCCATGGAATGAATGAGCATATAACAAAGCCAATTGACCCTGAAATCCTTTATAGTACATTAGATACTTGGCTACAAAAAGGTTTTTAATTGTATTTGAATTAGCTTTAGCAATTTTTTGCATACGAAAAGTAAAATACGTTCAAAAGAGTTTAAGCTTATTATAAAGCATTT
>CAYJPK010000114.1:0-5128 GCA_964372035.1 uncultured Desulfovibrionaceae bacterium
TTTTAAAAAAAAAAAAAAAAAAAAAAAAAAAAAAAAAAAAAAAAAAAAAAAAAAATGAAAAATCCACAAAAAAAGCGCAAGCTCAAAAAATGAACTTGCGCTAATATTAAACAATCTTAATTATAAAGCTTATTCGCCAGCTGGTCTATTAGCTATATAAGTAAGTTCAGCAAATCTTTCATCTGCATTTCTTGCTAATTCTTCATTTAAAGCCTTAGCAGCATCAGCATCAATAGATTTAAGCTGTGCATAACGGTTTTCGCCAGCAATAAAGTCAGAAATTGTACCATCAGGAGCTTTAGAATCTAAGACAAATGGATTTTTGCCTTCTTTAGCTAAATCAGGGTTAAAACGGTACATTGACCAGTAACCAGATTTAACAGCTAATCTTGCTTCTTCCATAGTACGTCCCATGCCTTTTGCAATACCTTGGTTAATACATGGTGCGTAAGCAATGATTAATGATGGACCTTTGTAAGCTTCTGCTTCACGAATAGCTTTTAAGGTTTGGTTCATATCAGCACCCATAGAGATAGATGCAACATAAACATAGCCATAAGTCATAGCCATACGTCCGAGGTCTTTTTTGCCAGTACGCTTACCAGCAGCAGCAAACTTTGCAATAGAACCAAGCGGAGTTGCCTTAGAAGCTTGACCACCAGTATTAGAGTAAACTTCTGTATCCATTACAAAAATATTGATGTCGTCACCTGATGCGAGTACGTGGTCAAGACCGCCGTAACCAATATCATATGCCCAACCATCACCACCAAATGCCCAAATTGATTTTTTGGTAAGCATGTCATTCATTGACCAGATGCTTTCAAATAATGGGTGCTCTGGAGCATGTGAAAGTTCAGAAATGATGTCATCACCAAATTTCTTTGAGCCTTCAGCATCTTCTTTATTATCAAGCCAGCCTTGCATAGCAGTCTTAAGTTCATCAGTTAAGCCTTCAATATTTAAGCACTCTGTAATAATGCGAGCAAGATTGTCACGGCGTTGGTTTGTCGCAATCAACATACCATAACCGTATTCAGCTGCATCTTCAAATAATGAGTTACCCCAAGCAGGACCATGTCCATCTTGGTTTGTGCAATAAGGGAAAGAAGGAGCTGATGCACCCCAGATTGATGAACAACCAGTTGCGTTAGCAATAATCATGCGCTCACCAAATAATTGGGTAATAAGCTTAACATAAGGAGTTTCACCACAACCAGCACATGCGCCTGAGAATTCAAGCAGTGGCTGTTGTAATTGTGAACCTTTCATGCTTGAGCGTGGAAGAATTTCATTTTTAAGTGAAATATTTTGTTCTGCAAACTCAAGATTTGCTTTTTGTGTTGCATGCTCTTCTTCAAATGGCTTCATAACAAGAGCTTTTGTCTTTGCAGGACATTCAAATGCACAAGAACCACAGCCTAAGCAGTCTTCAGCATAAACTTGCATTCTAAGTTTCATGCCTTTAAGTTCTTTACCGTTAGCATCAATTGTTTTAAAGCTTTCTGGTGCACCTTCCAACTCATCTTCAGTTGCTACAAATGGACGAATTGTTGCGTGTGGGCAAATAAATGAACAGCGCATACATTGAATACAATTTTCCTCAATCCACTCAGGAACTAAAGTAGCAACACAACGTTTTTCATAAGCAGAAGTTCCAAGCGGGAATAAGCCATCTGGCGCAAATGCTGAAACAGGTAAATCATCACCCTTTTGAGCTAAGATTGGTTTTACAACATTAGTAATAAATTCTGGCTCATGAACATGTCCTTTTGGTGCGTCAACAGCTTCAGCCCAAGCAGCAGGAACTTGAATTTCTACTAAAGATTCAATAGCTTTATCAACAGCTGCAATGTTCATGTTAACAACTTTTTCACCCTTGCTACCATAAGCTTTGTGGATAGAATCTTTAAGCAATTTAACTGCTTCTTCAAATGGTAAAACATTTGCTAATTTGAAGAATGCTGTTTGCATAATCATATTAATTCTGCCACCAAGACCAAGGCTAGCAGCTAATTTAACTGCATCAACATTGAAGAATTTTACGCTCTTAGCTGCTAAAGTACGCTTCATGTGAGCTGGTAAATTCTTTTCAAGCTCTTCAACAGTTGACCATGCAGAGTTAAGTACGAAAGTACCACCCTCTTTAATACCATCAAGTACATCATATTGATCAACATAAGCTGATTTATGACATGCAATATAGTCTGCTTGGTTAACAAGATAAGTTGACTGGATTTTTGACTTACCAAAACGTAAGTGAGAAACAGTAAAGCCACCAGATTTTTTGGAATCATATGCAAAGTAGCCTTGTGCATACATATCAGTATTATCACCAATAATTTTGATAGCTTGCTTGTTAGCACCAACAGTGCCGTCAGCACCAAGACCGAAGAATTTACATTGAACTGTGCCAACTGGAACTGTATCAACAACATCTTCAACTAAAATAGAAGTACCACTAACATCATCATCAATGCCAACAGTAAATTTATGTCTTGGTTTTGCGCTTAACATATTGTCATAAACTGCTTTTGCCATAGCTGGAGTAAATTCTTTTGAACCTAAACCATAACGACCAGCAACTAAGCGTGGAGCTTCGCCATGCTCAAGATATGCAGTCACAACGTCCATATATAAAGGATCGCCTAAAGAACCAGGCTCTTTTGTACGATCTAAAACTGTAATAGTATCAACAGTTGCTGGAATAGCTCCAAGCATATGATCAACAGAGAATGGACGATATAAGCGAACTTTTAATAAGCCAACTTTTTGTCCAAGATTATTAAGGTAGTTTACTACTTCTTCAATAGTTTCACATGCTGAGCCCATAGCAATAATCATACGATCTGCTTCTGGGTGTCCAACATAATCAAACGGACGATATTTACGTCCTGTGATTGAGTCAACTTTTTTCATTGAGTCAACAACGATTGAAGGTAATGCTTCATAAAATGGATTCACTGCTTCACGTGCTTGGAAATAAATATCTGGGTTCATAGCAGTACCACGAACATGAGGATTCTCAGGATTCATAGCATTTTGACGGAATTGGTCAACTTTTTCCCAGTTTACAACTTTACGAATATCTTCATAATCAATTGTTTCAATCTTTTGAACTTCGTGTGAAGTTCTAAAGCCGTCAAAAAAGTGTAAGAAAGGAACGCTTGATTCAATTGTTGCTAAGTGCGCTACTAATGCCATGTCCATTGCTTCTTGCACTGAACTTGAGCATACCATTGCAAAGCCGGTTTGACGACATGCCATAACGTCTTGGTGATCGCCAAAAATAGATAAAGCACTTGTTGCAAGCGCTCTAGCTGAAACGTGGAATACACATGGTAATAATTCACCAGCAATTTTATACATATTTGGAATCATTAACAAAAGACCTTGTGAAGCTGTAAAGGTACTTGTTAAAGCACCTGCAACTAAAGATCCGTGAACAGCACCAGCAGCACCAGCTTCTGATTGCATTTCCTTAACAGTCAATTTTTGACCCATAAGGTTGATTAAACCATTAGCCGCCCATTCGTCAGCAAGCTCGCCCATAGTAGATGATGGAGTAATAGGATAAATCGCAGCAACATCACTAAGTGCATAAGCAACGTGAGTTGTTGCGGTATTACCGTCCATCGTTTTCATTTTATTAGCCATAGTAAACTCCTGTATATAGTTATACATTAAATCCTAAAGAAAAGTTGATACAAAGTGTATTAAAAAAATACGCCAATAAACAACATAATCAAATTAAAGTATTCTCGCAAAAAAACATAGCTCATAGACGTAATTATTTTAACCTTAGCCTTTTATCTTTTGGCTAGTGTCAATATCTTTACACTGCTTGAACCAGTAGTTTCAAAGAATTCAATTAAATAACGATAGGATAATAATGAAGTCATAAAAAAAATGCAATACCCTATTTTGGAAAAAATATATTGCACTAATCTATTAACTTGATATATTTAATCTTTTCACTATGTGAAACAAAATTTTTATTACTAAAACAGCACTGGCAAGATAATTGCATACACCAAGACATAAGTATTCTAGAAATTTTCTAATAACGATAAAAAATATTTTGGAGGCAAGTATGTTCTCTCTATTAACCGGACAAAACAAGAAACAAGCTAAGCAAGAAACTCAAAAAGATGAAAACTATGAACGTGTCAAAAATTTGTTCTTAAATGGCAAATTTCCAGTTGTTACAACTAATAATATAGAAGGTTCACAAATCGCAAAGGTTTTAGGACTTGTTTGTTGTCGTGGTTTTGACTCTGATGAAGCTTTTTTTGGTATGGCATCTCGTGCTGTTAGCAAAGGAGCTCATGCAATCATTGGTTACAATGAGAATGTTGCCTTTCACCCAGATGGTAGCCGTTATTTTTCATGTTACGGTACTGCTGTTATGTTTGAATGGGATCAAGACGAAAAATATGGTGCTGCTGCCCTTCGTGAAAGCCAAGCCCGTTTCGCACTTCCTACTGATAGCGTAACAATTAGCGCACCACACGCCCCACGTCCAAGTGCTAGCTCTTCTATGATGAATATGGCTGCTGCGAATAGCGCACCATCTGCAAGCCATTTTGCGAATAGCCAAATGGGTGCTAGTTCACAGTTTGATCGTGCTGCAATGCAAAATGATGTTGACCCTTTTGAGGATTTTGTTCCTAAATCACAGCAAAGACCTTCAAGCATGCGAAATGCTAGCATGAGTCAAAACTCTGAAATGGCTGAAGCAAGAGCAAGTAGAAGCGAACGTGCTGAAAGACCTGATAGAGCTGCACGAGCTGCTGAACGTGCTGAAAGAATGGCTGCAAGACAACAACAAAGATTTGACAGAAACGATGATTTTGCACCAGCCGGTACTAATAATGAATTCGATATGCCAATGCGCCCTATCGGAAATCCGCCAACATGGCATAGACAATAGGACTCCTATATCTGTTAGATATATTATTCTACAGTACTTTAAAAAAGCGGTTTTTTATAAACCGCTTTTTTGTTTTTAATCTAATTAGTCGGTACTGAAAAAGTCATTTTTAATGCCTTTTTCAAGTGGCTTAGCCACGCAGGCACGCTCACTCCAAACACCCTTGCGGGACGCTAGAAATAAATTCTAGCTTGT
>CAYJPK010000115.1:0-5051 GCA_964372035.1 uncultured Desulfovibrionaceae bacterium
TACCTTGATGGTAGTGATGTCAACTTAAAAAACTATAAAGACAATTTAACTTGATTATTTGAGATATATAGCTAAGCTTTTGTTAAAAAACAAGCGTGCTTGCTTTGATGATAAATGAAGCTAAGAAGCGCGAGAGCATAAAAAAAGCGGGGATAAACCCCGCTTTTTTATTAAGAATAATGCTCAAAATTAGAAGCTGTATTGTAAGCCAATACCAATTTTGTACATATCTTGGTCACTCCAGTTAACCCAACGGTTGTTGTCGAAGTCAGCAATGATGTAACCGAGTTCTAAACCTAAAGTAAGGTTTTCGTAGATTTTGTATGAGCTATCAAAGTTGAATTCCCATGCGCTATCATCTTCAGTCATGTAAGTGAAAGCAGAACCACCTGATACAGCACCGTTACGAGTAGGTGTACCCATTACAGAAGCCATGCTGTCATCGTTAGTACCATTGTAGTAAGCTACACGAACAACGTGTTTTAAGCCTTCAACAAATGACATATCTTTAATTTGGAGACCAATACCCCAAGTACCAGATAAGCTTGTTTCTAAAGCAGTACCAGCTGTGTTAAAGCCAGCGCCGTCTTGACCAAAAGAGGTGAAGTTGTTGCTTGCTTTAATTGCAGGTAACATTTCTGAACCGTCGTTAGCGTCGCTATCGTCGCCTGAACCGTACCACATGAAGAGACCTGGAGTACCGAAGTCCATTTTGTATTCAGCTAAGAAAGTTAATAACCAACCAGCGCGATCAGCGTCCATTGTTCCGTAGTTACCGAAGTCTACATCACCGTATACGAAATCCATAGCAAAGCGGAATGGGTTCCAGTAAGTTACGTCGAAACCAACGCCAGCCCACCATGCGCTAGCTCTGTCGTCGCTTACGCTAGGAAGTGCAGCAGCACCAATCCAACGTGGGAGCATTGCACTTGTGTGGTTGATGAAGTTAGTTGGGCCACTGTAGCTGCCACGAATGTCGCGACCGATGCTTGAGTACATACCCCAAGGAGTAACTTTAACACCGTCGAAAGTTAATGGTAATGCTAAACCGAACATATCCATTTCGTTGTGTGCGCCAGTGTCGCTGTTGTTGTCGTCATAAGGACGTAACCACCAAGCTGTTAAAGCAACTGTGTCGTTGAATTTGTAGCTTGTTGTGATACCAGCAACTTCGTCATTGAAGATTGAGCTGCCACCAGCAAATGCAGGTGTTGCAAAACCTTGGATACCAACGCGGATTTTAAGATCTGTTGATGGAACCATCCAATCTAAGTAAGCACGTTTAACTTCGAGTGAGATACCGTCAGCACCAATACCACCGCCAGCACCACGGCCAGCTGCAGCTGATGATTTACCCCAAGTTGTATCACCTGTTTCGAGCATGATTACGCCACGAAGAGTTTCAGAAGCGATGATGTCGATTTGTGTACGGATACGTTGGTAGAATGCTGAAGAAGAACCAGAACCGTTATAACCGCCTGATACGCCGTCAGTTACGTTTTCGTTATTCCATTGGAATGTGAAATCAAATGCGCCTGACATTTTGATGTCAACAGCTTTAGCAGGAGCAGCAGCACCTAACATTAAGCCAGCAGCTAATACTAATGTAGCTAACTTTTTCATAGTAAGACCTTCCTTTTTAATTTTATAAAATAAAAAATTTTAAATATTCAAGTCAGAGAATTAGATGTTAAAAATTTTAACTTTTAATTTTGTACTGAGCTTGATTTGTTTTTATACTCAATTAACTAAGCATATTCATGATTAGTTAGGTCTAGAATACTCAAATTCAAAATTATGTCAATATAAAAAGTAAAAATTTTTTAACTTCTTAGTCAAATAAATGCTGCTGTTTTTATAAGTGTTTAAAATAACACAAAAAAAGGCGGAATAAAATCCGCCCAATGATACAATTTTTTTTATAAAATTAGAATTTATACTGTAAACCTATGCCAACTTTGTATAAATTTTGATCGTCAAAGCTCGCATTAACTGCTCTCCACATGCTTTTATCAAAGTCAGTTATGATATATCCAAGCTCAAGTCCGAGAGTTAAATTTTCATAGATTTCATAGCTACTGTCAAAGTTAAATTCCCAAGCACTATCCTTTGTTGTCATGTAGGTAAAGGCAGAGCCAGAACTTACTTGTCCATTTTGCCAAGGGCTTGAAATATAGCCATTTTGCACATTTGATTTATTGTTAGTGCCTCTATAGTAGGCAACACGCAAAGTATGTTCTAAGCCTTCCAAGAAGCTTAAGTCTTTAGCTTGAATACCAAGTCCCCAAGTTCCAGCAATACCTGTTAAAAAAGCTGTATTTGCTGTGTTAAAACCTGCTGCGTCTTGACCAAAGCTAGTCCATTGTGAACTTGCTTTGATTGATGGCATCATTTCTGAACCATTATGGGCATTGCTATCATCACCTGACCCATACCAGAAAAAGATGCCAGGAGTCATAAAGTCAAGCTTGTATTCAGCTAACATGCTTAAAATCCAGCCAGATCTTTTCATTTCAACGCTTTTGCCGTTAACAAGGGCATTAACACCACCATTTGGCATTGTTTGTAAATTACCGAAATCAACAGAGCCATAATTAAAATCAAAGGCAAAAGTAAAAGGATTAAAGTGTGTTATGCTTCCAGAAAGACCAGCCCACCAGGCAGTAGCATTTTCTTTTGATGCATATGGTAATGATTGCCAACCAAGCCAGCGAGGCAAAAGAGCATTCACATGATTTAGGCTTGTTGGTCCTGTATATTGTGATGATGCGTTAGCGATTAAGTCATTATCAACAATATTACGACCAATGTTTGCATACATACCCCAAGGTGTGAAGTTAAAGCCGTCCATAGTTATTGGAATTGCTAAGCCAAACATATCCATGTTAGTGTAATTATGAACATTATTAGAATATGGTGTTGAGCTATTGCTATTTAAGTTGTCAGAATATGGACGCAACCACCACGCGGTAAAACCTATCATATCATTATATTCATATGATGCAACTATACCAGCTACATCATCACTAAATACTTGATAGCCTCCAGCTGCACTTGGGTTTGAAAAGCCTTGAATACCCATGCGAATTTTAAGCTCTGTTTCTGGAATTACCCAATCTAAATACGCACGTTTAACCTCAATAGAAACACCGTCAGCACCAATTCCACCACCAGCGCCACGTCCTGCACCATTTGTTGCATTGCTCTTACCCCAAGTAGTATCGCCAATTTCAAATAACATTACTCCACGTAAAGTTTCAGATGCGACAACGTCTATTTGTGTGCGCAGACGCTGATAAAAAGCTGATGAAGAACCAGCGCCATTGTAACCACCTGTAGCATTTTTATTTATGTTTTCTTGTGACCACTGAAATGTGAAATCCCAAACGCCTGACATTTTGATGTCAACTGCCTCTGCCTTTGTTGTTGCGCCTAATGTTAGAGCGGCGGCAAATAACAATGTAGCTAATTTTTTCATAAAAACCTTCCTTTTTAATAAATAGCTAAAATAAATTGTGGTAAAATTTTTTTTACCTTAGTCAAAGCATGATTACTTTGCCTAAACCTTCTATTTATGATTTTTGTTAATTTGAATTTAGAGTCAATGATAAGATATATTAGAGTACAATTATTTTAACTTTTTTTTATAGTTGATGCTAGGCTTGATGAAAATTAAGTTTTTTACTATATTAAAAAGATGATAGATAGACAAAAAATATTAAGTGATGCACATAAGCTATGCCATGAAAATCATGGCGAGTTGTTATATTTATGCATATTTGGTTCTGATTTATATGGCACAAAGCTAAAGAATAAATCAGATCTTGACTTGCGTGGAATTTATTATTCAAAACACAGGGACAAAAATATTCATTATTCAACAAATACTACGCAAAGTAAAAATATTGAAAATGATATTGATATTGATTTATATCATCTTAAAGGCTTTTTGCTTGAGAAATTAGAAGAAGCAAACATTGGGGCACTTGATATATTATTTTCAAATACTAATCCTGACTGTATAATATATATTGATAGTAGGCTTGATAAAATATTTGAAAGTCAAAACAAGCTTGTGAGTGAGAAAATAGTTAAATCTAGCTATGACTACATAATAAAACAAGGTAAAAAATATGGAATAAAGGGTTCTCGTTTAGGTGAACTACGCAAAATCAATGATATTATAGAAAATTGTGAGGATAATAAAAAATTATCCGTCTATGCTGACGAAATCTTAAGCCAAAGTGATTATATTGTTTTTGATGAAAATAAATTTATTATTTCTGATAAAATTTATGAGTTTAGTATTAAGATGAGAGAAATGAAATTACGAATTAAAAATGACATTAATAAATATAAAATCCCAAGTGAAATTGATTATAAGGCTCTTTCTCATGCGCTAAGGGTCTGTAAGCAAGGTCAAAGTCTGTTAAATTTTGGCAAAATAACTTTTCCACTTCGCTATGCAGAAGAGCTAATAGAAATTAAGAGTGGAAAGATAGAATATAGTGAAATTGAAAAAATTATATGGCAAGAATTTGATAAGCTAAAAGAAATTGCAAAAAATAGTACGAAATTTAGCTATGATATAAATTTTGCTAAAAATTTATTAATGGAATTTAAATGACTTAATTGTTGGAAGCGAAAAAGTCTTTTTCAAGATTCTTTATGATTTAATTTATTTATTTCATGATTTTAATATGTTTTTCATCATTGACTAAAGAATATAAAATAATTGTTCAAGAGTTTAAGTTGTTGAAATGTAAAATATTGTTAATTGCAAGCTTGCCTTGACTTGCCGTTGAATATGATTTATAGTAAATTTCATGTAACGCTCCGGTGCAAGTTTGCACTGGTGATTTTTTTTGTCTTTCATTGAAAAAATTCAAAATGAGGTTAATCATGGGCAGTATTCCCATTTCACGAGAAGGTTTTGTTAAACTTGAAAAAGAGCTTGATCGCTTAAAGAGTGAACGTCCTGAAGTTATTCAAGCAATTAAAGAAGCTCGAGAAGAAGGCGACTTAAAAGAAAATGCCGGCTATGATGCTGC
>CAYJPK010000116.1:0-5003 GCA_964372035.1 uncultured Desulfovibrionaceae bacterium
GCGAAGCGGCTCTGACTAAAAGTATGTTGCGTGGCGGCTCTAATCTAAAGTGCGTAAAGCACCGTGAGAGTCCATGAGCGAAGCGATTTTTTTTATTTGTTTTATTCCATTTAAATTATTTTGCTATATTTATTAAGATTTATGCAAGTTCTATTTTATTTAACTAGAATTAATCAAAATAATAACACTTAGTGCTTGCATAAAAAAAAATGTAAATAAATTAATAATTTTTATTTTTTTGGCTATTTTTTTGTTGAACTATATTTTAATCTATGCTATTAAGAAAAACCCTTACTGAAAAAGGGAAATTATTGATGCGGCCATGGAGGCATAATGACAAACAATCTCGAAAACCAAAGCATGGAAGATTTCAACTTTGAGAGCGCTCTCGAAAACTACTTATGTAACGATTTCGGCGAGTTAGAAGAAGGCACTATCGTTAAAGGCGAAATAGTGCGTATTGATGGCGATAATGTACTTGTAGACGTAAACTTTAAGTCAGAAGGTCAAATACCTACTGCTGAGTTTTTAGATCTCGAAGGCAATGTTTCTGTTAATGTAGGCGACAAAGTTGATGTTTTTGTAATGCGCAAGAACGAACAAGAGGGAACTATTTCACTTTCTTTTGAGCGAGCAAAGAAAATGCAACTCTTTGATCAATTAGAAGAAATGCAAGAAAAAGATGGTGTTATCACCGGTAAAATCATGAGAAGAATCAAAGGTGGTTACACAGTTGATTTAGGTGGAATCGAGGCATTTTTACCTGGTTCACACGTTGATTTACGCCCTGTGCCAGACATGGATGCCCTTGTTAACCAAGAATACGAGTTCCGTGTTCTTAAAATCAACCGTAAACGTAGTAATATCATTATTTCACGTCGTGTAATGCTTGAAGAAGAGCGCGATACAAAAAGACATGATTTACTTATCAATATCGACGAAGAAAAACTCATTAAAGGTAAAGTTAAAAACATTACTGAATATGGCGTATTCGTTGACTTAGGCGGACTTGACGGCTTATTACATATCACAGATATGAGCTGGAAACGTATCCGTCACCCACGTGAAATGGTAACTCTCGGTCAAGAATTAGAATTAAAGATTTTATCTTTTGACAAAGACAACCAAAAGATTTCACTTGGTTTAAAACAACTTATTAATGATCCTTGGCTTGACATCACAGGCAAATTCCCTGAAGGTTCACTCCACACAGGTAAAGTAACTAATTTAGTTGATTACGGTGTATTTGTTGAGCTTGATTCAGGAGTTGAAGGCTTAGTTCACATTTCTGAAATGAGCTGGACACGTAAATTGCGTCACCCAAGCCAAATGGTTCGTCAAGGCGATGAAGTTGAAGTTGTGATTTTAGGTATTGATGCTGACAAGAAAAGAATTAGCCTTGGCATGAAGCAAGTTCGCCCAAATCCATGGCAATTAGTTGGTGAGAAATACCCAGAAGGTACAATTTTAGAAGGCGTTATCAAAAACATCACTGAATTTGGTATGTTTATTGGTATCGAAGATGGTATTGATGGTCTTATCCACGTATCTGACATTAGCTGGACAAAGAAAATCCGTCACCCTAATGAACTTTACAAAGTTGGTGATGTAGTTCAAGCGAAAGTTATTGTTGTAGATCAAGGTAGCGAGAAATTCACTTTAGGTGTTAAGCAATTAAGTGACGATCCATGGGCTAAAGTTCCTTCAATCTACCCTGTTGGTGGTCTTGTAAAAGGCATCATCACAAACATCACTGATTTTGGCTTATTTGTTGAAGTTGAAGAAGGCATTGAAGGGCTTGTTCACGTATCTGAACTTGCACTTAAGAAAGTTAAATCTCCAGCTGAATTATACAAAGAAGGCGATGAAATCCAAGCAAAGATTATTCATGTTAGCGCAGAAGATCGTCGCTTAGGTCTTTCTATTAAGCAATTAAAAGAAGAAGAAGAGCGTAAAAAACCACGTGAATACAGCCGTTCAGGTCCTGAAGCTGGCGTATCACTCGGTGATCTTTTAAAGCAACAAACTAATGGCTAATTCTTTTGAGTTAATTTCATTAAGTTAAAATACTTACGGGAAAAATCTTTTATTTTTAAAGATCTTTCCCGTAGCATTTTTTTTAAAACTTTAGCTTTTAAATTAATAGGATAGATGAAAGCCTTTATCTTGTTAAAAATAAAATCTAAAAATTACGGCAAATTAGGCAGAGCTTGACTTTTTAATGAAAAAAGCGTACTGCTTTTGAGCTTTAGGAGAAAGATTAATGTTTGAGAGCTTGTCAGATAGACTATCGAAAGTCTTTAGTAGCTTCACAAAACGCGAATTAAATGAAGAAAATATTAATGAAGCGTTGCGTGAGGTGCGTTTAGCATTGCTTGAAGCAGATGTTAATTTTTCTGTTGTTAAGGATTTTGTAGAACAAATTAAAGTTCAGTGTGTTGGCGTTGAGATTAATAATAAATTAACTCCAGCGCAGCACGTTATCAAGGTAGTTAATGATGAACTTATTAAACTTCTTGGTGATACTACAACTTCTTTAAATTTTAGCACAGATGGACCACAAAAAATAATGATGGTTGGCTTGCAAGGTTCTGGTAAGACAACTTCATCTGGTAAGTTAGCGAATTTACTTCGTAAACAAAAATATCGTCCATTTTTAGTGCCTGTAGATATTTATCGCCCAGCAGCGATTGAGCAATTGCAAACAGTAGCAAGGCAATTAGATATTCCTTGCTTTGCTTCAACGACTTCAATGAAGCCAACTGATATTGCGGCTCAAGCTTTGATTCAGGCGAAAGAGCATGATGCGAATTTAATTATATTCGATACAGCTGGTAGATTGCATATTGATGAACCGCTTATGCAAGAGCTAGCTGATTTGAAAGCCTTATTAAATCCGCAAGAAATTTTATTTGTTGCTGATGCAATGACAGGTCAAGAGGCAGTTAATGTTGCTTCTTCCTTTAATGATAAGCTTGGCATTACGGGCGTTGTCCTTACAAAAATGGACGGCGATGCTCGTGGTGGTGCGGCATTATCAATTAAATCAGTAACTGGAGCAGCGGTTAAATTTGTTGGTACTGGTGAAAAATTATCAGATATTGAAGCTTTTCACCCTGACCGTATTGCTGGACGTATTCTTGGCATGGGCGACATGCTTACTCTTATTGAAAGGGCTCAAGAGAGCATTGATCAAGAGGAAGCAGAAGCACTTGCAAAGAAGATGCAAAAGGCTAAATTTGACTTAGAAGATTTTAGAACTCAAATGCGCCGAGTTAAGCAAATGGGCTCAATGGAATCAATATTAAAAATGATTCCTGGCTTAGGTGGTTTAACTAAAAAACTTGGCGATAGTGCTTTGCCTGAAAAAGAATTAAAGCGCACAGAAGCTATTATTAATTCTATGACTATGCAAGAGCGCCGCAATCCTGAACTTATCAATGGTAGCCGTCGTGCTAGAATTGCAAAGGGTAGTGGGGTTAGCATTAATGAGGTTAATATGCTACTTAAGCAATTTGACCAAATGCGCAAAATGATGCAGCAAGTTATGGGCAAGGGCACACCAAAAATACCTGGTATGGGAGCTATGGGCGGATTAGGAAATGCGCTTGGCGGGCTAGGTGGACTTGGTGGTTTAGGTGGTCTTGGCGGTGGCAATATGCCTGCTATGCCTGGCTTATCAGGCTTTGGCGGATTAGGTGGTCAAAAACAAGGCTCATCAGCAACCAAGAAAAAACGTGATGTACAAAAAGAGCGTGCTAAACGCAAAAATAATAAGAAACGCAAATAATTTAAGGAGATTACAATGGCAGTTAAAATTCGTCTTACAAGAACAGGAAATAAAAAACGTGCATTTTATCGCATCGTAGCAATAAATAGTGAAACACGTCGTGATGGTCGTCCACTTGAGTTCTTAGGTTGGTACAACCCACATGCAACTGAAAACCAAGTAAGCATCAACAAAGAAAAATTACAAGCTTGGTTTGACAAGGGTGCAGAAGCAACTGACACTGTTCGTAGCTTATTAAGAAAAATAGGTTAATTATTTTTTATGAAAGAACTAGTTAAATTTATTGCGCAATCACTTGTTGATAAACCTGAAGAAGTGCGCATTAAAGAAGTTGAAAATGACAATGCCTTGGTTTTAGAACTTAGTGTTGCTAAGGAAGATTTAGGCAAGGTTATTGGTAAACAAGGGCGCATGGCTAAAGTTATTCGCACTATTTTATCAGCAGCTTCAGCTAAGTCTGGTCGTAAAGTTTTACTTGATATTGTGGAATAATTACCTTGAATAATAATGAATATGTAGAACTTGGTGTTGTTACGAAGCCACATGGTTTAGGCGGCGAGGTTTTTCTGCATTATTATGGAGAAGATGTAAAATTATTGCGTGGTAATATTTGGCTTAAGGATTTGGAAAAAAACTTTAAGCCAACTAAAATTACTCGTGCAAAAGAACATAAAAATCAAGTAATCATCAAATTTGAAGATATAAATGACAGAAACGGTGCTGAAAGTATGCGTGGAGTTGTTTTATATATCCATGAAAACGAATTACCAGAATTAGCTGATGATGAAGTTTATATCCATGCGATATTAGGTCTTGAAATAATTGATTTTAATTCCAATCAAAGAGTTGGAACACTTGAGCGAGTTGACTTTATATCTTCGCAAGAAATTTGGACAATTATTGATGATGTTGGTGATGAAATTTTATTCCCAGCTGTTTCTGAATTTGTCGAGAAGATTGACTTAGAAAACGAAAAGATTTTTATTAATCCGCCAGAAGGATTATTAGAACTCAATAAAAAAGATAGTTGATTTTATTATATAATTTTCTAACTATCAAAAAAGGAAAACATCATATTTCGATGTTTTCCTTTTTTATTATTTGCTTTGGTAATGCAGTGCCTAGCTGTTAAATACTTTGTTCAATTACAACTTCGATCACGTTGTATTAGCTGTGGCAATTAGAAATAAAGTGCAAAAATAGCTAGCTCATA
>CAYJPK010000117.1:0-4920 GCA_964372035.1 uncultured Desulfovibrionaceae bacterium
TCGCTTTTGCTCCTCCTCAGAATGACAGAGCTGTAGCAAGTCTTTACTAGTATTATATTGCTGGCATGTTATTTGTTATTTTTATGATGCCGAAAAGCGTTTATTCACTTCGTTCATAGATAGTCAAAATAAAAAACTACTTAAGCATTAAAGTTTTTTTGGAGATGGGGGTTTGGAGGAAGAACGCTTTTTGTTCACAAAAAGGTTCTTTCCATTTTCATATTAGCTTTGGCAATCGTTCCGATACACAAAGCCGAAATTAAGCAGAACAAGTTCCACTTAATTTCGCTAAAGCGTTTATTCACTTCGTTTATGCATTAAAAAGTTAATTAAGCCTTCACATACAAATCAGGATTATTATTAATCGCATCTTCACGTGTAATTGCAGCAAAGATTTCGCCAGCAGTAGCCGTGCCAGTAGTTGTGATTGCAAGTTTAATAAATGGATTGCTAACGCTCGGAGGTAAGAACCTTAAATGCTTTACAATTCCAATATTTAGCTCTTCTGCACTAAGTTCAATTTGCGCACCGCTATCGACATAAGAGCCATCAAGAGTTGTGCTATGCTGAATTTTAATTGTTACTTTTGTTGCACCAGCAATGCCTTGCGTCACCTGCATCATAATAGGAATAGCTTGCGCATATCTCAAATCATGTAAGCTGTTTAGGGCAACTTTTTGAGCGTTATTGCTATCTGTAATACTGCCTTGCCAAAGAATTAAATTACTATCAATAATCATTTTTAACCTCACCTTAGCTAAGAATTTTTTCATCAGTTCTGATTGCATCACATTGGCGAACAGGTAAGCCATGTAAAGAAGGAACTGCTTTTGAGTTTAAGAATTCGCCGTAAGTTAAATGCACATTGCCAGAGTCGGAATTTTGGAGTTCAAGAGCTGTCATAACGTCAGGTGCACAGTACCAAACTGCTTTTTGTCGAAGAGCTTCCGGCATTAAATTTTTGGCTAAAATAGTCAATTTTTGCAAATCAACAAAACCATTTTCACCTTTTCTAGCAGTTAAATTAGCGGAATTAATACCACCAATTCGCACAACTGCACGCCAATCCCTAACAGCTAAACCGCACTTCCAATTGTATTTATCGCCAACAACTTGAAACTTGCGTTGTTCGGCATCTTGAATCATATAAGTGCCAAGGTCTTCGCTTGCAAGCCCGCCTTGGCTACCTTTTGGGTACACTCCATGCACGCTGTTGCTTCCCCAGCTAATAAGCCACATTGAAGTACATTTTGTGCTTGAACCAGTAGCGCCAGCATCAATCACATTATTAGTAGATTTTGAAGGATAACGCATGGTTAAGCCGTTGAATTCATCTGGTAATTTTGTACGATCGCCGTAAAATAAGGTTTGTGCCACCTTTTGACGCATGGCTTCAGCAAAGGCTAAGCCCTCTGACATGCGAAAGGCTTTTGCCTTGTCGCCATATAATTTTGTTTCCTCAACATCAAGCTCCATGATGGATTCAAGGCTTCCACATTCCTCTTTTACCTGCGCCCATTTTGACTTGCTTGGCGGTGTGCCTTGATATAATCTGCGCCAAAAAACTTCTGGTAAGCCAGTGCGAATACGAGTTAAATGACCGTCAGATTGGTTGGACTCCATCCACTGCACATCACTTAAAATGTCGTTGCTTTGGTTCATAAGTTCAATTACTGCGCCAGCTTTCTCGCCTTTGTAAAATTGCTCAAGCTCTGCTAATGTTGCAACTAATGCTTTGTTGTAAGACATGATTTCTCCTTTAATATTAAGTTGTTATACTTTCCAGTTTGGATACATACGCTCTTCAAGCGGAATATCAGTTCTATGCTTTGAATTTACGATAGTATCTTCCAAGTTTTGTTTGCCAATTCTTGATAAAAAGCGAATTATTTCAGGGTGATTAGAATAACCAGATTCTTCAAGCATCTTCAAAATTTGACCACTTTCATCATATTCCTGTAAGCTCTTAACGGCATACATCACGCTATTTTCAAAATTTGCTCCGCCAAGCTCAGCATCATTTTTAACTTCATTTGCCCAGCTTTGCATTTGTTTTGCTCTAAGTTCTTGTTCTGATTTGAAATTTTGATGATTGAAGTTTAAAAGTTCTTGGGCTTGGTTTTGATTTAGACCAAGGGTTTTTGCGACATCTTTATAGGCTGTAATTTGTGGTTCAAAGTTTTTAAATTCGTCAGGGATTTCGAGCGTTATTTCTGGTGGAATTTTAGGGGTTTGGTATTGATTTTGGCTTGCTAGGCTGATTGTTTGTGTTGTTTCGTTTGGTGAATTAGTTGTGATTTGTTCAGTATTTGTTTGCGTTTCGTCTTGCATTTCTTTTCCTTTTACTATAGTGGTTTTTTTGTTTTTTATTTCTTTTAATGGTTTTGTGGCTTTATCTTTTTGCTTTCTGCTGTGTTAAAATTTATTTTCCTTTGCGCACGTACTTGAGTACGCTTACGCAGAAAAATATTCATTGTTTAGAAATTTTGAGATTTAGGCACTTTTGTT
Source organism: uncultured Desulfovibrionaceae bacterium (assembly GCA_964372035.1). Classification (GTDB taxonomy): domain Bacteria; phylum Desulfobacterota; class Desulfovibrionia; order Desulfovibrionales; family Desulfovibrionaceae; genus CAYJPK01. Next base: position 2,509 of record CAYJPK010000117.1, read on the forward strand.
TAGCTACGTTAAACCCAAGTTTTGTTACTATAGTGTGGCTCAGCCACTCATTCATGGTTTAGAATTTTTGCTAGATTGTTTTCATTTTCAGCTTTTAGCAAATTTATTACTTCAAAGCCTATTTTGCGTTGACCTTGCACATAATACATAGCATTAACATCGCTAGAATATTCGCAATAAAGGGCATGGCTACTTTGAATAATGTGGCGCAAGAAATAACGTCCCTCGCTTGTTTTCATCAAGTTAGCAATGGCTTTTTGCAGTAATTTTTGTGGGTCTTGTTCTTGATTTTTCATGGTTGTTCTTTTTTGTTTAAAATTCTTGAAAGCATGGACTCTCACGGCAAAGCTCGTTCCTCGCTTTTGCCTCAGAGTGACAATTCCGAAATTTTGTGCTTGTTACAAATTAAAAGTTTTTACGCTGTCAGTTTGGTGGTTTAGCTTTTTTGTTTGCGCTATGCAAAACTCAAGTCCTGTCACTCTCACGGTGGCTTAAGCCACCGTGAGAGTCCATGGCGCAAAGCGAATTTTAATATTATTTACGATGATACATAAATATAAAAGTTTTTTGGAAAAGGGTTGGGGGCTTGGGGGAAGGGAAAAACGCTTTTGTACACAAAAGGTTTTTCCTTTACCCCAAATTTTATTGTGATTTTAACTAATTAGCTTTGGCAATCGTTCCGATGCGCAAAGCCTCGCTTGCATGAACAAGTTCACGCTTCGCTCGCTAAAGCCTTTATTCACTTCGTTCATATTGTACTTTTCTAATCTCATCACGTTCTTGCTGGGTGCGTAAAATATTGGCATCAGTTCCTAAATATCTAGCATAATTATCAATAGTGTTATCAATATCAATAGCATCTAGGACTTGTGGAAAGGCTTGTGCGCTTTGGACGGTAAAGGACAGTAATTTATCAATGGCAGAGGTTGAAACCATTTTTTGAGCTTGTGCGAGTAGTGATACAAATTCTATTTTAATTTCACGCCCTTGCAGTTCTTTTGGCGGAAGTGGCAACATATTTAATTTTGCCATCAAGTTGTAGGTTCTATCTATAAGTGGTATAAATAATTCATCATGTAATCGTTCGAGGACTGGTCCAATTAAGATGAGTTTTTCCTCTTCTTTTGCGGCAATTTCAGTTGCGGTGACGTTTGAGCGTCCATTTTGCATTAACATTCTGAACAGATCATTGTATAAGCCATTTTGAATTTGCTTTTGCACGTCCAGCATGGCTTGTCGCACATTTTGAACTTGTGGATTTGTTTGTAAGATTGGTTGAGCTGCTTGTGGACTTTGCCCAGGCATATTTTCAACATAATTTATTGCGCCCGGTGTTAAGTCAAGCCCAACTGACTTTAAAGAGGCACTCACAGAAAGCGGAGGGTCAACGGCTTTATGCATGGCTTTTAGGGTGCTTATGCTCATTTGTTGCAACATTCGGCAATCTGGCAATACGTCCATTGCAGGCGACTTGCCGTAAATATCATTCGCATTGCAATCCCAACGCACTCCAAAGCCAGGGAAATCATCAAAGCCACTTTCCTTTAAAATCTTTGGCTTACCGTAATTTGCACTATCAAGCCAGTACACTGATGCAAAGGCTTTGTTTTGCGGGGTGTTTTTATTTATATCACGCTCTGTTCGTGGATAAATAGCTTGAATTACAGGGTATTGTTCGTTGCTATTTTTGCTGTTTGTAATGTAGCTAGGTAAATTTTCCTTGCCAAACATCATTATTAACTGGCGAGGGCTAAAGTGCATTTTGCGAAAAAGAACATCAACTCGCTGTTTATCATTAATATCAAGGGCATAGCTACCTGCGCAAAGTGGCATAAAGCGAAAGCCATTTTCAAAATCAGCAGTTTCAAGCATAAAGCCCGTGCCAAAGGTTCCAAGTTCTGCATATAAGTTATGGACAACATTATAGAAATTCGAACGATTAAAGATAGAGCGCATTCTTTTTCCGACTTCCTCCATATAACTCTGAACTGCTTTGAATTTAGCTAAATCAGAATCTTCAATAGTTAGGCTGAACCACGGGCGAGCAGGTGAGGTCATGCCGCCTTGAAGACCAGCGGCAAGCGTGCGCATGGCTAGGATACCAGTAGAGTCGACAATTTTATCATTTAGGATTTTGAGATTAGTATTGGGGTTTTGTTCATTTCTATAGCGCAGGGGTAGGAAGTGGTCGGCGAGATCTTGCCATGCGTTTTCCCAAGGTTTTCGAGAGTTTATGAGGTTGTTGTGCCAGTTGATTAGTTCTGTTGCTTCCATGGCTTGTCCTTTTCATATTAGCTTTGGCAATCGTTCCGATGCGCAAAGCCTAAATTAAGCTGAACAAGTTCAGCATTAATTTTGCTAAAGTGTTTGTTTAGATAACCTGTTGAAATATTAAATTTTGCGAAACAATAT
>CAYJPK010000118.1:0-4760 GCA_964372035.1 uncultured Desulfovibrionaceae bacterium
TTTTTTTATTCTTTATGTATAAAGCTTATGCATTTAATGCTTGATTATAAGCATTCATTGCTTGCTCTAAATAATCTCGGTTAGACACAAAGCCACCAGCAAGCGGTAAACATGCTGCAAGTGCAAATAAGCCAGCCATTAAGTCAGCCCAGTCAACCCAGCCCATATGTCCCATGCGGATAATTTTGCCTTTTAAGTGGTCTTGCCCACCTTCAGCAATAATGCCGTAATTTTCAGTCATAAGCTTCAATAGTTTAGCACCATCAACGCCAGCTGGTAAAATAACGCTAGTTACGCCCCAAGTATAATTATCTTTTGCAAATAATTCTAAACCTAAAGCCTTAACAGCAGTACGCACCATCATTGTCATTGCATATTGACGACGAAATACAGCTTCAAAACCGCCATTTTCTTCAATCATGCTAATGCTTTCATTTAAACCATAGATGAGGTTGATAGCTGGAGTAAAGTGTGTTTCGCCTTTTTCTTGCATATCAAATTCTTTTTTAAGGTCGAAATAGAAGCAAGGACTTTTTACTTCACAAACTCTTTTCCACGCTCTTGGTGAAAAAGCAATCATTGATAAGCCAGGAGGAACCATGAGCCCTTTTTGTGAACCACTAACAAGACAATCAATGCCCCAATTATCCATTTCAACAGGTGAAATGCCAACAGAAGAAACACCGTCAGCAACTAAAAGAATTGGAGTTTCTCTTGTTACAGCTGCGATTTTTTCAATATCATGCTGAACGCCAGTTGAGGTTTCTGAAATTTGAACTAAAACACCTTTTGCCTCAGGGTTATTTGCAATTGCTTCTTTTAAAGCTTCCTGGCTAATTGTTTCGCCCCAAGTAACTTTGATGCTAACGATATTTAACTCACGTGACTCTGCGATATTACGCCATCTTTCAGCAAATTTACCTGCTTCAACAATCAAAATAGTATCGCCCGGCTCAAAAAGGTTAAGCACAGCAGCATTCATTGCGCCAGTTCCAGAGCTAGCTAAAGGGAGAACACGCTCCTTAGTGCCAAATAACGCTTGGAGTTTTGGTTGAATAGCATCTAAAATAGCTTTGAACTCATCTTTGCGGTGGTGCACCATATCTTTTGCCATTGCAAGGCGTATACGATCAGGAAGTGGAGTTGGCCCAGGTGTCAATAATCTAATCTTTTTAAGCATATTATTCCCTCATTATGATAATGTGTGAACTAAATATAAGCAATTTTAAAAAATTTTCAATACAAAAAATAGGGCTAAAAAAGTTTTTCTGATGACTTGGTAAAGAGTAAGATAAATATATCTAAGATATATTGACAAATGACTTGAAATTTAGTTAGATGGAATTATATTATAGATATGGTAAAGAAATACTTGAAAATTAATTCATGTTTTTAGGTTTATGACAAAGGCTAAGACCTGATTTAAACTTTTGTTGTTCGTGCAAGAATTTGTTTTATATTTTATGTCTATTATTAAAACAAATAATTGTTTTTTGTGTGTATAATTTAACATGTGAGGTTGATTTTATGAGTAGTAAAATTAAGATTGGGTTTGGTTTTGGTATTATAGTTTTGGTTACCTTAACCCTTGCTTTCTTTTCTTATAATGCTTCAAGGCATACTCTTGCTGATTTAGGTAGTTATGCTAGGATAAATAATGCTGATGTTTTGACCTATCAGATAGAAGTTAATATGTATAAGCTTAACAACCATTTAGATTTGTTTATAAGAAATAACAAATCTGAAGATAAAAATATTGTTTTAGAAACTATAGACCGAAGTATTGCAGCCTATCAAGAGCTTGGTGCAAATATGGATAAGGACAATCTATCAACAATCAATGAAACAATCTCTAATCTTCAAAACTATAAAAGTATTTTAAGTAAACTCATAAGTGATACTACAACTTTTTATGAGCTTTATAATACACAGTTCTTACCAAGTCATGACGCCTTTATGAAAAGTTTACAAAGTGTTGTTTCGGCCGCTGTAAACCAAAATGATACTTGGCTCATGAAGTTGACTTATGAAACAGTTAATGAGGCTACACTGGTTTCTGAAAATATGCTGTCTTTTTTATTATCACAAAACGCAGTTTTTCTTGAAGATATTTCCAACAGTGAAAAGCAAGTTTCAGCTAAAATTAAAGAAATTAGCATGTTACAATCTGCAGCCCTTGACGGTTATACTCTCGAAAATCTAAATAAGACATATAAAAAGTTTGATGACTTATCAGTAAGCCTGCACGAATTTGGAGAAAATATTGTCGCAAATAGAGAAAATATGCCAGTCCCGCAAAATCTTATTACTGAAAATACGATTGAGCTTAGTCGTATAGCGAGTGAGCAATCAAAAAATACATTAAGCTCTGTTGTAAATCGTACAAAATCTGATACAAATACAAATGTTACATTTTCAATTGTAGCTGTATTATTATGTATTGCTATTGCTATCTATATTATTGTTTCACTGCGTAGCACTTTTAATAAAATGGCTGCTTTTGCTAAAAATATTGCTAATGGCAAATTTAACAGTGAATCACACATCACAGAAGGAGCTGAAATTGGTGATGTTGTAAACAGCATAGGTGATATAGCTCGTGTGTTTTCAGATATTATAGAAAGCTGTAAAAAAACTGCAAACGAGGTTTCAAGTGGTTACTTTGAAGCCCGTATGGACGAAGAATTATTTAAGGGTGATTTTAAAAACCTTGCAAAAGTAATTAATATAGTTGCTGATTCATACACTGATCATATTGAAAAAATGCCGAGTGGCATATTTACGGCAAATCCAGATGGAACTATTATTTATATGAACAATGCATCTAAAAAAATGGTAAATCAAGAAAATGTTGTTGGTGTTAATTGTTCTAGTTTGTTTAATGCAGACACATGTGCTAGCCATTCAACTTGCCTTGGGCGTCAATCAATTGCTAGAAAAGGGCTTTATAATAATGAAGCTATTTGTTTAACAGCCAGTGGAAAAGTTACAATTGATGTTTCAGCCGCACCTTTATATGATTTAGATGGTAATATTGTAGCCTATATGGAAATACTTAATGATGTTAGCCAGATAAAGCGTCAAACTCAAGCTATTCAAGATATGACTAGTCAAGCTAGTGACGTTGCTCTTCGTGTTGCTTCTGCTACTGAAGAACTATCCTCACAAACAGATAGTATTGTTCATGGCTCTAACTCTCAGCGTGAACGCATCGAAAGTACAACTGCTGCAATCACAGAGATGAACTCTTCTGTTATCGAAGTTGCGCAAAGTGCTTCTTTAACTGCTGAACAAAGTGAAACTGCACGCCAAAAAGCTAAAGACGGAATTGCAACCTTACGTAACATGACACAATCTATGTCTTCTTTAACTAGTTCATCAGAAAAACTTAAAAATAATATGTCGCAATTAGATGAACTTGCTGAAGGCATTGATAGTATTATTAACGTTATTTCTGATATTGCCGACCAAACTAACTTACTTGCTCTTAATGCTGCTATTGAGGCTGCAAGGGCTGGCGATGCAGGTCGAGGCTTTGCTGTCGTTGCTGATGAAGTTCGTAAATTGGCAGAAAAAACTATGGATGCAACAAGCAAAGTTGATGAAAGCATTCGTGCAATTCAAGTTTCAAGTAGAGCAAACCAGCAAGAAGTTTCAAGTGTTGTTGGTTATGTGACAAATACCGCTGAACTCGCTAGAGAATCTGAAAGTTCACTGCAGGAAATTGTTAACCTTACAGGTCAAACTTCAGAAATGATTAATAGTATTTCTATTGCAGCTCAAGAACAGAAAAATGTCTCTAATGAAATTGCTCATGCTATGTCTGATATTAATGATACCGTGAACAATACTTCAGAAGCGATTTTACAATCAGCTGAAGCTATTCGTGAATTGACAGTTCAAGCTCAAGACTTACAGGATCTTATTGCCAAAGCGAATAAGTAAGGCTTTACATAATCATTAAAATACGAAAGGGCATTTTTTTATTGAAATGCCCTTTTTTCTCAAAAAAAACAGCCAGTTTTTATACTGACTGCTGTGGAATATATGAGTTAGACTAGAAAAAGTAAATTTAAATTGGTGCGAAGGTTTGCTGTTTAACCTTCGCACACAGCTACTATGGACAAAATGATTTTAAATAATGCTAAACTAATCAAAAAGCATTATTTTGAGTTTGGAGGAGGTGTTGCGATCACCTCTTAAAATTGAATATATACAAAATGAAATTGAAAGTCAATATCAATTTTGTATTTATTTTAATTTTTTTAATACAATTTGTCTAAGCTCTTTTAATCTATACAATATTAAATTACTATAATTGACTGTGCTAGTAGGCAACCACTGTGAAAGCATAAGTGCAATTTTATTGCACGGTTAAGTACAGGGCAAATGTGTCTTTGCTTAAGTTGGCGGTAGTAATGTCGACTTAAAATACTATAAAAGATGAAACTAGTAGTAGTTTTAGTCAAAAATTAAACATAAAAGTTTATTTAAATTTTTAGTAATGTAGAGTCATTATATGAAAAAATAATCCTCTAAACTTATAGTTACTTATCCAAGATAAAAACAGTGTATTTATTAAGTATATATAAAGCAAAACTTTAAATATAATAAAAAATTAAAAAAATAAAAAAAAATGCTTGACAGTATCGCAGCTTCTATGTATTGTACACAGACATTGACGCGGGGTGGAGCAGCATGGTAGCTCGTCGGGCTCATAACCCGAAGGCCGTAGGTTCAAATCCTGCCCCCGCCACCAA
>CAYJPK010000119.1:0-4681 GCA_964372035.1 uncultured Desulfovibrionaceae bacterium
TAAAGCGTTTTCGCCAAAATAAATGTCTCTTGGAATTGTAAATCTTTTCATTTTTGTATCCTGTATGTTAAAAAATTAAACTTGAGTTAATTTTATACAGGCTGAAAAAAAATTGCGCAAGAAGGCACTTTTAAGTTTGTTACCTACTAAATGGTTTTCTACTTACTTTTTGGTGAGTACTAAAAGTGAAGAAAAATACTATTTGTTATATGAATTTATAACTTCTTTTCCCCATTTATTTAAGGCGGTTAAAAGTGGAATAGCCTCTTTTCCTAAATCAGTTAAAGAATATTCGACTGTTGGCGGCACTGTAGGATAAATCTTTCTAGCAATGAGGTTATTTTCTTCAAGCTTGCGTAATTGTTGAGTAAGCATTTTTTGTGTTATTCCAGGTATAATTCTAAGAAATTCGTTAAATCTTATTAACTCTGACTGGTGCAAGCTCCATAAAATAGTAGATTTCCATTTTCCTGAAAGAACCTCAAGCGCAACTTCCATTTCATTAGTAAAGTTGCTACATGATATTTTATTTTCGCGATCTTCTGGCAAATTAAAACTCCTTATGATGTCAAATCGAGCTTATAAAATAGCCTAGTAGTTAATTTAAAGCAAGATAAAGTTTTTTGTATAAAAAAAGCACCAAAGGTAAGAACCAAAGGTGCTTTAATCTACAAGTATTTGTACTATGAATTAAACTTTTGCAGCAGTTCTTAAGTCGCTAGCAGCATCGATTTTTTCCCATGTAAATTCAGGAAGTTCACGACCAAAGTGACCATAGCAAGAAGTTTTGCCATAGATTGGACGAAGTAAGTCTAAGCGCTTAGTGATATGGAATGGACGAAGGTCAAAAACTTCACGCACAGCATTAGTTAAAACTTCATCAGAAACAATGCCAGTTCCAAGTGATGATACTAAAACTGATACAGGCTCAGCAACACCAATACAATAAGCAATTTGAACTTCGCAACTATCAGCAAGTCCAGCTGCTACTACGTTTTTGGCAACGTATCTAGCCATATAAGCTGCAGAGCGGTCAACCTTTGATGGATCTTTACCAGAGAAAGCACCGCCACCGTGGTGACCTGCGCCACCATAAGTATCGTTAATGATTTTGCGCCCAGTTAAGCCGCAATCACCCATAGGACCACCAATAACAAAGCGACCAGTAGTATTAATGAAAATTTCACAATCTTTAGGGTCAAACAAACCTGTTGGCTCTAAAATCGGCATGATAACTTCTTTTTTTACTGCCTCAATAATATCAGCTTGGCTTGCACTATCAGCATGTTGAGTTGAAACAACAACATTATTAATACGAACAGGCTTACCATCAACATACTCAAAAGAAACTTGAGTTTTGCCATCAGGTCTAAAAAATGGAACAGTTCCATTTTTACGAACTTTAGTTAATTGTTGTGATAACTCATGTGCCCAGTAAATCGGAGCTGGCATTAAAGTTTTAGTTTCGTTGCATGCAAAACCAAACATCATGCCTTGATCGCCTGCGCCTTGGTCTTCAGGGTTAGTTTGGTCAACGCCTTGAGCAATGTCAGGTGATTGCTTGTCTATTGAGGATAGAACAGCACAAGTTTGCCAGTCAAAGCCCATATCAGAGCTGTTGTAGCCTATTTCTTTAATTGTCTCACGCACAACTTGAGCAAAATCTGCATAGCCAGTCGTTGAAATTTCACCTGCAATAACTGCCATGCCAGTTGTAACTAAAGTTTCACAAGCAACACGTGCATTTTTATCTTGAGCTAAAATAGTATCTAAAATTGCATCAGAAATTTGGTCTGCAACCTTATCAGGGTGACCTTCAGTAACAGATTCTGATGTAAAATAATATTTACCCTTTGAAAGAACCATAAGTTTTTCTCCTTAATGTCTTGTATTTATAGATTTTTATTTGTATATGCTTATATCAACATATTTATATATAGTTTCTGTTCACTATTATTACAGTAAAATCAACTAAAAGTCTAGTATTTTTTAGAGGGAAAAAATATCCTTGTTTTGAAGTGACTTAAAAAATATAATTCTTTGAAATCATTAGTAAAATTACTTTGGCACGAGTCTTGTATATATCATGGCAAGATTGAAAATAACTGCAAATTTTTCCTTGCATTTATATAGGAGATAGATATGAGTTTAACATCAAGTATGTGGACAGGAGTTTCAGGCCTCCTCCAACACGGCGACAAAATGAATGTTGTTGGTAACAACATTGCAAACGTAAATACAGTTGGCTTTAAGGGTCAGCGTATGGACTTTGCAGATTTTTTATATGCTAATTCATATGGTTCATCAGGCGTTGAGCAAGTTGGTCTTGGTGTAACTACAAGTGCAATCATTGGTAACTTTAGCCAAGGTGCATTTGAAAGTACAACTAATGCAACTGACTTAGCGATTTCAGGTAGTGGATTTTTCCAAGTAAGCCCAGTTGGCTCAGAAGAAGAGTTTTACACAAGAGCTGGTAACTTCAACTTTACAAAAGAAGGCTATTTAGTTGACCCTAATGGCTACGTTTTACAAGGTTGGAAAATCGACAATAACGAAGCACCAAGCGTAGGTTCAACTGGTTCTATGCCAGCTGTTGAAACTAGCGGTTTTCAAGGTACTGGTGTGCCAACTGATATTCGCCTTGATACTTGGACTGTTCCTCCTAAACAAACAACTAATGTTGGCTTTGTGACTAACTTATCTGCTGATAGCATTGATGAAGGTCTTTATGCTGACAATCCATTTGCAAGCTTAGTAAACGCATGGGACGGAACTCAACCTCCGCCTAACAATCAGCCTGAAATCCCTGAAAGTGCGTTCTCATATCAAACTTCAATCGATGTATATGATGAAGCTGGTGTTACCCATACACTTACAATTTATTATGATAAAGTTGACCCATCAACATATGATGGTGATGGCGAAGAAAATCTTTGGGAATACATGGTAACAATGGATCCTGCTGAAGATAAGCGTATGTTTTTTGACGAAAGCTTAAATGGCGGTGCTGGTGGATTTATTGATGCTAATGATACAAAGCTTGGTGGCTTATTAATGAGTGGTACTATGACCTTTAATAGTGCTGGTCAACTAATAAACCAAACAGCGTACACTATTGGTGGTTCAATCGAGCCTAACCAAGATGCAGCTGGTACACCTATTGAGGGTGGTAACTACAAGGCTGACCCTGAAACTGGTGCATTAATTCCAGTTGTTCAAGATACAAGCACAACAGAAGGTATTTTAAATAGCTTATACCCTGCAACAGTTTCACAAGCTGGTTTCCCTACCTTTGTTGCTAACTTTACAGGTATTGCTGGTGCTAACAGTACTGGTGCAGTTGAGGGTGAGGATTATTTAATTGAGCTTGATTTAGGCTTAAGAGTATCATCATTTTCAAATCCTTGGAGTACTTCACCAACTCAGTCATTAGGTGAGGCAACATTAACCTCTGGTGTTGATAACCTTTATAATGCTGATTATAATCCTGATGGTTCTGAAGGTCCAGAATATATGATGCCAAACCCATTGTATATTTCAGGCTATAGTGTTGGTGATCCAATACCGAATCCATTAACAGTTAAAGGTCTTCCAGATAATGTCGTGTATCCAGCTGGTGCAGCATCAGCAACTGTTACACTACCAAATGGTATGACCGTTAACTACACACCAACTAATGTTAATGACCCATTAGCTGGCGGAACAATAGATACAACAGGTATAGATGCTAACGTATTCACTTGGCAAGGTTTAACTGCAAATCCTGCTGATATGACTACTGCTTACACTGGTACTGCAACACAAAATCAACTTCTTATAGAAGGTGAGTTACCAAAGCAAGATATGCTTGCTGATATAGTTCCACCAGTTGTAAGACAAGAATATACTTCAACTTCTTATGCTGGTTCAAACTCAACTAAAGAGCAAAGCCAAAATGGTTATGGACACGGTGACTTAAATAACTACTATGTTGACGGAACAGGCGTTGTAACTGGTGTTTACTCAAACGGTGTAACGCTTCCATTATACCAAGTTGTATTATTTGACTTTACAGCAGAACAAGGTTTAATGCGTGAAGGTGGAAACTTATATTCACAAACCTTAGAGTCAGGCGAGCCACAGTCTGGTGTTCCTGGTGAAGCTGGAATGGGTACTATCCACTCTAACTCACTTGAAATGTCAAACGTTGACTTATCAACAGAATTTGTTCTTATGATTACAACTCAACGTGGTTTCCAAGCGAACTCAAAACTTATTACAACTACTGATACCATGCTTGATACTGTTATCAACATGAAGAGATAGTAAGATTCATTAGTAATAGATTAAGCGTGCTAGCTTTTTGCTTAGCACGCTTTTTTTTGTGGGTTTTGTGGTTTTATTTGTTTGCTTGTTTGCTTTAGTTATTTTTATTTTTTTATTTTTTTTTATTTTAATATTTTGGCAATTCACTCGCTTTATCTTTTTGTTTTCTACTTTGTCTAGCAAATTTTTTCTTGTGCGCACGACCTTAAGGTCGCTTACGCAGAAAAAATTTGCTATCCTTGTAGAAATCCAAAAATCTGAAAAGCATGAGCGAATTGCCAAAATTGTAAAACTTTGCGGTTTAATAAGTTTGCACCAAGTTCATACAAAATGTATAGTTCAATTTGCAAACGTATTAAACCGCAAATAGTATGTG
>CAYJPK010000120.1:0-4639 GCA_964372035.1 uncultured Desulfovibrionaceae bacterium
CTAATACATATATTAAAAAAATAGAGCTTAAAGCAGGCATGCCTAAAGCTCTATTTTTGTGAATAAAATAAATAATTATAGTAAGTAAATTCTAAATTTATTTTTTTTCGTTTAAATCCCAATCATAATCTAGCCATTTTATTTTATCATAAGCAAAATGTTCTTTTGCATATTTTTGTGCAAATAAAAGCACTGAGTCAAAATCTTCTTTGTACCATTTCAATATTGACGAAAGCAAAATAACATGATTTTCATGCTCAAATTGCATGCCTTGAGGACTATTAAAAAATACTTCGCCTTGATTATCAAGCTGCTTATCAAGTTCATCAGCCACATAAGCTTGCGAGCGTAGCGGCGGGCAGGACTTTGCAGCGCAAACAAGGGCTAAGTGGATACGTGGCTCATGGTATTCTTTGCGAATAATTTCATGCTCTAATTTATCAAGTGTAATTTTTTCACCAAATAAACTCACGACTTCTTGAGACCACGGACCTTTAAAAAAGCTTCCAATGTCCTTAATTGATTTTACTGGATAATTATCAATAATTAGCTGTAAGGTGTCAGCATTATAGAGATTTAATAAATAAGCAAGTTGCCTTTCTTTCGACCAAGCATTAAATTCTTGCCTCGTTATTTTTGACATATTGTCTAAGTAGTCATCAAGCGACTTACGATTAGCCTTTAAACTTTTATAATCCACCATTCCGTTAACTACATATTTTTTCAAAATATTATCGTAACTTGCATGAAGATTATCAGCAAAAGCATTTGATATACAAAATAAAAGAAGAACTAAACATAAAGCAATTATCTTTTTCATATCGCCTCCTAATAAAGCATTTTGTTAGTAATAATTTATGCTTTTTACCTTCAAAGGTCAAATTTGTAAAAAATAATAATGTCTGTTGTTTTTATAACAGCATATAACACATAAATTATATATTCTGTAATTAACTTAAAAACAGGAGGCTACTATGTATTGTAATCAATGTGAACAAAGCATCAAAAATGCGTGCGTTTCAAAGGGAGTTTGTGGTAAAACTGATGAAATTGCAAAATTACAAGATATTTTAATTTATGCTTTAAGATTATTATCAAAAACTCTACTCATGGCTGAAAGCAAGGGATTTAGCGAAAACCAAACTATAAACAAGTTTATTGCTCATGCCCTGTTTTGCACCTTAACAAATGTAAACTTTAGCGCAAAATCCTTGAAAGACGAAATTGAGCAAGCAATCACTCATCGTGATAATTTGGCAAAAAATTTTGGTGGAACTCCAGTTCATGTTATTGAAGGATTTGAAAAATCTTTTTCAAAACTTGAGGCTGAATACAAGCCAAATGACAAATTATCTGAAAATATTGATATAAACTCCGCCTTGCAAATTTTATTGTATGGACTTAAGGGCGTGTGTGCTTATGTTGACCATGCCGAAGTTTTTGGCAAGAGCGATGCTGGCGTTTATGCCTTTATAAAAAAAGCTCTAGTGTATGGCGTAGTTGAAGATGAAAATAGTGAAAGCCCTAATTTGGATACTTTAGTCGGGCTTATCTTAGAATGTGGCAACGCAAATCTTAGGGCAATGGAACTGCTTGAACAAGGGCATACTGAAAATTTTGGACACCCTATTCCAACGACAATTAATTTAGGACATAAAAAGGGCAAGGCTATTTTAGTATCAGGGCATGACTTAAATGATTTGTATAATTTATTAAAACAAACTGTTGGCACTGGAATTAATATCTATACACATGGCGAAATGTTACCAGCGCATGGCTACCCTAAGCTTAAAGAATTCTCTCATCTAGCAGGACATTTTGGAACTGCATGGCAAAATCAAGCTCGTGAATTTAAGGATTTTCCTGGAGCTATTCTTTTTACTACAAATTGTATTCAAGACCCAAAAGAAAATCTTGATAAAATCTTCACTACTGGGGCAGTTGCTTGGGATAATACAACACATTGTGAAAACGGAGATTTTCAAGCTGTAATCACAAAAGCTCTTGCAATGGACGGCTTTAATGAGGACGAAATAGGCAAAGACATTACTGTTGGCTTTGGCAGAAATACCTTATTAGAGGCAGCGCCACAAATTCTTGAAGCTGTAAAATCTGGTGCTATCAGGCATATCTTTCTTGTTGGCGGCTGTGATGGTGCAAAGGTCGGTCGAAATTACTATACTGAATTTGCTGAAAAAGCACCAAAAGATACTCTAATATTGACGCTAGCTTGTGGAAAATTTAGATTCTTTGACAAGGATTTAGGGAACATTGGTGCTTTTCCAAGGTTAATTGATATTGGTCAATGCAATGATGCCTATGCCGCAATTCAAGTTGCAGTTGCCCTGGCTACTGCTCTTAATTGTCAGGTAAATGACTTACCGTTATCACTCGTTTTATCATGGTATGAGCAAAAAGCAGTTTCAATTTTGCTTAGTTTATTTGCCCTTGGAATTAAAGATATTCGACTTGGACCAAGCTTACCGCAATTTATTTCACCAAATATTTTAGAAATGCTGGTTGAAAAGTTTGAGATTAAGCCAATCACAAATGCTGATGATGACTTAAAAACTATTTTGAAATAATAATTTTAATAAAATGTATTATAAAAATGGGTTATATTATTATAGCCCATTTTTTTGCCTTAATAAAACAGACAAAATTTGACATTCACATCTAAGAGGTATAATAAAAATCAGCACAATTATAATTATATTTTATCAGTCTAACTTAACGAAAGGTTAAAAAAGTGGAAAAAAAGCCATCTCTCAAAATTGCCCTAATCTATTGGTGCGGTAGCTCAATTACAATTGCTATTTTATTTATGCTTGAGAAATTTCTAAATAGCATGAATATTGAGTCACCTTTATTAATCGGATCTTTAACTGCCTCTGCTGTTTTGCTTTTGACTGCACCAAAAAATCCACTTTCTCGCTGGCAAAACGTGATTGGTGGGCATACTATTTCAGCCTTTATCGGAGTGACTTTTTATTTCTTGCTTAGCGATTATCATATTATTGCCGCGACTTTTGCTGTTTCAACCTCAATAGCCATTATGTATATGACTTCTACCTTACACCCTCCTGGCGCTGCAACTGCTTTTATTGCTGTTACAGGTGGCGCAGCAGTGCATGATCTTGGCTATTTCTACGTCTTAATGCCATGTGCTACTGGTGCAAGCCTATTATTTGGAACTGCGTGGCTTACTCACTATTTTGTACATAAGGTAAGGGTTAGAAGCAGAACATATAAATATCATAGAGCAAAAATCAAGGCACTTAAAACAGCCGCTCGACCTAGCCGTCAATAGTCAAAAAGAGTTTTTGTTTAGTAGCAAAAACTCTTTTTTATTAAATTTTTAATTTTTTGTTGTCAAAATTACCGATACTATTAAAGCAAAACAAGCTAGCACCATTGAAACGCTAACGGACTCACCTCCAATTAGCCAGCCTAGAAAAACTGCAAAAACAGGATTTATATATTCATAAGAAATTGCAACAATAGGACCAACATTATATAATATCCATAAGTAGCTAATATAACCTGTAATTGACGATACAAAAACTAAATAAAGCAAAGGCAAAAAAGCATCAAGCGTTAAATTATTATAATCCATTTGCTCGCCAACTAAGCACGAAAAAATAAAGGTCTGCACACCACCAAAAAACATTAAAATAGCTGTCGAACGTACCATGCTATCTTTATTTTTTGGGCAATCATTCATAGTATTTTCAGTATTAGCTTTAGCGTTATCATTTTTTGATATAAATGAACCCCAAACCCAACCAAGGGCAGCAAGCAGTATTAACATCATTCCTAAAAATGAAGACTCTCCACTGCTTGAGCCAGCCCCATGTCCGCCAGCTTCTTCAAGACTTAACCATATAACGCCAATAAAACCAAGGGCTAAACCCATGAATTGCTTTAAACTTGGTCGCTTTTCTTTCCAAATTAACCAACCACCAAGTATCATCCAAATTGGTGCTGTTCCATATAAAACAGCCGCAACTCCAGAGGAAACACCCTCTTGCCCCTTAGACAATAAAGAGCTTGCACAAAAAGCAAGTAGAAAGGCTAAAACATTATATTTTTTAAAGCTTTGCCAGTCCATACTTATCTTTTCACCCTTGAAAAGAGTATAAATAAACAGCACAACTGCGCCTAAAATCATTCTATATGCGCCAAGAAGCAAACCTGGAAAATATTCAAGAGCAAATTTATTAGCAATAAAAGTTGAACCCCATGAAATATAAAGCAATAATAAGCAAAAAAGAGTAAAAAGAGTTTTTTTGTTTTTAATTAACATTGTAACACCATAATGAATAGATTGTGTTTGATTCTAAGGTAATATGCGCAAAACTTGTCACCAAATAATCCTAAAAAGTTAGCTGTATCAAGCATACAGCGATTATTCGACGCAAAGCTTATATTTTTACTTAGCAAGTGTAAACAAAAAAATTGCAAAAAAAATCTTATAATAAAATGTGCTGTTACAAATTAAATACAAGAATAAATTAACTTGACAAATAAGGCATTAAATTTAAAATAAAACTCCTCAATCTGCGCCCGTAGCTCAGTTGGATAGAGCGGCAGCCTCCTAAGCTGTAGGCCACAGGTTCGATTCCTGTCGGGCGCACCA
>CAYJPK010000121.1:0-4573 GCA_964372035.1 uncultured Desulfovibrionaceae bacterium
CTGAAATTACTATAATTGGCTGCGCTAGCAGGCAATCACTGCGAAAGCATAAGTGTAATTTTATTGCACTGTTAAGTGCTGGAGCAAGTGTGACTTTGCTTACCTTGATGGTAGTGGTGTCAACTTAAAATACTATATAGGGATTCTTATGAAAATTGCGATAATAGGAACTGGCTATGTTGGCTTATCACTTGCAACTTTGTTTTCTCAAAAATACGAAGTCGTTGCTATTGATATTATGCCAGAAAAAGTAGATAAAATTAATAAGCGTATTTCTCCTATTCAAGATGCTATGATTGAAGATTTTTTTTCAAACAAAAAACTTAATCTTACTGCAAGCTTAGATTATTCAGCATGTGAAAATAGTGAATTTATTGTCATTGCTACTCCAACTGACTATGACCCACAAAAAAATTATTTTAATACCGCAAGCATTGAAAGTGCTATAGAAAAAGCATTAGAATTAAACACAAATGCAACTATAGTTATTAAATCAACAATACCTGTTGGATATACAAAAAGCCTTTGCGAAAAATATAAAACTGAGAATATTATTTTCTCACCAGAATTTTTGCGTGAAGGTAATGCCTTATATGATAATTTAAATCCATCACGCATTGTTATTGGCTCATGCTCAGAAAAAGCGAAGCTTTTTGCGTCATTACTCATTGAATGTGCAGACAAAAAAGATATTGACGTTGTCTATACAAACTCAACTGAAGCTGAAGCAGTCAAGCTTTTTGCAAACACCTACCTTGCGCTTAGAGTATCTTTTTTCAACGAGCTTGATACTTATGCCGAGCGAAAAGGTCTTGATGCTAAAAGCATAATTGAGGGCGTTAGCCTAGACCCAAGAATCGGAAATCATTATAATAACCCTAGCTTTGGCTATGGTGGCTATTGCTTGCCAAAAGATACAAAGCAGTTATTAGCTAATTATCAAGATGTTCCACAAAATATTATGACTGCAATTGTAGAGGCAAACAGAACTCGCAAAGAATCTATAGCTGACAGTATTCTTAAAAAAGCTGATTATTATGATTATGACGAGGGCAATCAATATAGCAATGGCGAAAAAGAACCGCCAACTATTGGAGTTTATCGCCTTACAATGAAAGCAAACAGCGATAATTTCCGCCAAAGCTCCATTCAAGGAGTCATAAAAAGAATTAAAGCAAAAGGCGCTACTGTTGTTATTTATGAACCAGAATTAGAAGATAATTCAACCTTCTTTGGCAGTAAGATTGTAAATGATTTAGCACAGTTCAAAGAAATGAGCGCTGTTATCGTTGCGAATAGAAATGATGCTAATTTACAAGATGTTAAGGAAAAAGTATATACAAGAGATTTATTTAACAGAGATTAATTTTTAATGACTGCTTTTTCAGCATAAAAAAAAAGCGAATGAGATAATTATATTTCATTCGCTTTTTGTATTTTATTAAAACATGTAATATTGATAACTTATTGCTTAACTCTAACCATCCAAGTATAAAGAACCTCACGTAAAGTTTTAGGATCAATAGGTTTTGTTAAGTGGTCACACATGCCGGCTTCAAGGCTTTGCGCTCTATGCATACGCATTGCATGAGCTGTCATTGCAATAATTGGAATTTTTTTATCAGAATAACCATCTAACATGCAAATATATTTTGTTGCTGTTAAGCCGTCCATTACTGGCATCTGAATATCCATAAGCAGTGCATCAAAGTGCCTTTTCTTGCAAAGCTCGACAGCCTCTTTACCATTATTTGCAACAGTAACAAAAATGCCTAATTCCTCTAAAAGTGCAATAGCAATTTCTTGATTTATTTCATTATCTTCTGTTAATAAAACACTTTTTCCCTGAAGTTCTTTATAATTTTCTAAATCATCAATTTTTTGATTTTTATCAGAATTTGTTACAAGTGGAACCTTTAAGGCTTGCATGATGCTTGTCCAAAGTTGCATAGGCTGAACAGGCTTTGGAATAAAGCTATCAAAAAGTTTTTCAGTTGCTACAGATTTAACCTGTAGACCATCGTCAGAGCTAAGAATTAGCCTTGGTTGTTTTTTCAAATGAAGCTCTTGTATTTGAGTTGCTACTTCACTCGCTGATAATTTATAAATTTGTTGATCAATAATTACAACACTATATGGATTTTTCGCAGAATCAGCATATTTCAAAAGAGCAAAGGCTTCTTTGTGGTCAGTTGCTGTATCAACTCTAAACCCAGATTTTTTGAGCATCTCTTCTAAGACAGTACCAGACATTGTCATATCATCAAGAATAAGGATATTTTCCTTTCTGGATACGCTAAAATCAAGCCAGGTATTTTCTTCATGAATTGCAAGGTTCACAAAGCAAGAAAAAGTTGTCCCAACTCCCAGTGTGCTTTTTACACTGATGCTTCCACCCATTTTCTCAACAATATTTTTACTAATAGTTAAGCCAAGACCAGTTCCGCCGTAATGCCCTGTCGTTGTAAGCTCTGCTTGTTCAAACGGACGGAATATTGCCTCAAGGCGATCTTTATCCATACCAGCACCAGTATCTGTCACCTCAATTCCTAAAGTACAAACAGTGCTAAGCAGTGATTTTTGATAAATCTTTACAAGTACATAGCCTCTAGTGGTAAATTTTATTGCATTGCTAACTAAATTTGTTATAACTTGCCCAAGTCTAGTACTATCACCTATAAAGTGTGTCGCTAAGCTAGGGTCAATATTGAATAAAACATCAACAGGCTTTCCACTAGCAAGAGTAGATGCTGTGCTTGCGATATTATCTAAAATATCTGAAAGGCAGAACTGCGAAGTTTCAAACTCCAGCTTGCCTGCTTCAATTTTTGAAATATCAAGAACATCATTAACAATATGCAAGAGGCTTTCACCTGCTTTATAAATATTGCCAAGATAATGTAAAATTTTCTCATCTTGCGTATATTGACGACATAAATGACTCATGCCCATAATAGCATTCATTGGGGTTCTGATTTCATGGCTGATATTTGCAAAGAATAAATTTTTGCTTTTGCGAGCTTCTTCTGCTTTAATAAGAGCTACTTGCAACTCTTCTTGCCTGTCAGCCAATCTCTTGATGAACTTTTTTTCACTTCTTAAGTCACGGAAAAAGCTCATAAATACATCACGCCCACCGGAGTAAGTGCGCAGTAAAGTTATTTCAAAAGGAATAACCTCACCACTTGCATTGCAATGTAGCCACTCAAAAGTGTACTTAGCTTTTTCATAAGCAATTTGGATTACTTCTTTTGCTTTAGTAGATGATTTTGTACCGCATTCTTGATACTCTGGCGAAAAGCTGAAGAAACCTTTTGGCATATCTTCTTTCTTCTCAATGCCAAATAATTCTAAAAACATAGGATTGCAATCGACTAATTCCATATTAAAATTTAAAATCCCAATACCTATCGGCGTTGCAGCATACATAGCTTCCATGTTAATATTCGAATTACGTAAAGTACTTTCTATACGCTCTACATTGTGCAAAAGCGTAAGATGTCCCTCAATTCCAGCGAGATCTTCACCTTCAACAAGAACAGAATGTCCCATCGCCCTAACTGGTATTACTCCATATTTAGGGTGCTCCCACAAGTATTCCATTTCATAGTTAAGCTTTGGGTTTTCTATAAGATCAGCTATGGCTTTTTGCATAAAAGGCTGTTCAACTTCGGCAACACGACTTGTCCAGTGTAAATACCGTTCTTCTGGACTCATGTTTTTATCAATCCCTAAGTTTCTTGCCATATTATCATTAAGGTAAAGCTCGCCAGCTCCAGTTTTTTTATTAAAAATTATGCGCCAGAAGCCTGCGCTTGAGTTGCGAAGTGTTTCTTGAATATCTTCGTGATTAATAACTGTCCGTAATTCCTGAGTGGTATCATCAACCATAATGCAAACCTTCTACATGTAACTTCAAAGTGTATTCTAAAAAAAGTTTATACTTTTAAACTTCATTTAGTAGAATATCTGACAATCCAATAAAAGTAAAGCAGATAAAACATAAATTAATCAGAAATTACATAAAAAAAATAAAACTTGACTAAACGCACCAATTCTACATCTTCTAGCAAATTCCGGTAACAATAGTAATTTTCAAAGTATAATGTGATAAAAAAACAAAGAAAATATAGCAAAGTATTTATAGGAATTGAAATTCAAAGTAACAAAACTGTCATACAAATCTAAAGCTTAATAAGCTTTCAAGTAATATTTCAAATTAAAAAAAATTACAAAGCATAGCAAAGCAAAATTTAGACATAAAAAGACACTTAATTGAAGCTTTGTTTGACTATTTTCAATATTAGCTAGCATAAATCTGTGTAGTATATCTGAAAGTTCATAATTTTTCGAAGCTGAAAAACCATACTTTAAAACCCTAAAAATGCAAGAAAAGTAATGTTTGATTCCTCATTTCTTGCATTTTTATTTGTTTATTGTAATTATTAATTTTTTTTATTGCAACATGTTAACATGTTTTTCATTATCGACTAACTATAACAAGTTTGGTAAAAACAATGTTACTTGAGGTAAATATGTTAAAATCATAAGAACAATTAAAAGTGTTATTAAA
>CAYJPK010000122.1:0-4519 GCA_964372035.1 uncultured Desulfovibrionaceae bacterium
ATGATTTTCAGCATCGACTAACTAAAAAAGCAGGCAGAATAAATTTATTATTGATTTGATAGTTTAGAATAGTTAGGATTTAGCGTATTAAAAAAACAATTGAAAATATTTGATATTTTAAGAATATGACAATGTTGTGTTCTACGGGAGGTTTAAAGTGAATTACAGACTTGCGACAGTAGAAGATTGCGTTGAATTGACAAATTTGCGGCTTGCAATGCGTAAAGAACGTGGTGAAGAATTTGATGAGTTGCAGTTAAAAGAGAATACCTTTGACTTTTTTCAAAGAAAACTACCAATAGGTGAACATGTAGCAATTGTTTGTGAAAAGGATAAGGCTGTTGTGGCTACAATGGGTTTATCATTTTTTGAAATGACGCCAAACGCTGATGTCCCGACAGGAAAATTAGCGAAGATGATGAATGTTTATGTTCTGCCAGATTATCGTAATAATGGCATAGCAGAAAAACTACTTGGTCTTGCACTTGATTATGTGAAAGATAAAGGGTGCGATAAGGTTATTTTGAATGCTTCACCAATGGCAAAGCACCTTTATGAAAAAACAGGTTTTCTAAACGTTGGTGATGCATATGAGTTTAGTGTTTTAACCAAGGATCTTTAAGCTATGTAAAGCGAGCTAGAACTTGTTTCTAGTGCTTTGGTGGACTATGTAAATAAAGGCTTTACAGTGCAAAACATTGCTAAAGCTAATTCTTAAAATGGAGTAGATTTTGGAAAATAATGGAATATCATTTAGATTTGCAGAAAAAAAAGATGCAAAGTTGGTTTTAGATTTTATAATAGGCATAGCAGAATATGAAAAAATGCTAGACGATGTTGTTGCTAATGAAAAAATGCTTGAAGAAAATTTATTTGACCAAAAGAAAGGTGAAGTTCTTTTTGTACTTGCTGATGGTAAAGAAGTCGGCTTTGCATTATTTTTTCATAATTTCTCAACATTCTTAGGGCGTGCTGGAATTTATTTAGAAGATTTATTTGTATACCCACAATACAGGGGCAAGGGCTATGGCAAGGCTCTTTTGACTCAAGTTGCAAAGATTGCTTGTGAGCGAAATTGCGGACGCTTAGAGTGGGTTTGTCTCGATTGGAATAAGCCAAGCATTGATTTTTATGAATCTTTAGGAGCGAAACAGTTAAATGAATGGTTGCCATTTAGACTTAGCGGTGAAGACTTACAAAAATTAGGACAAAAATAAAAAAAGGGCTTCAATGCCCTTTTTCATTATCAACTACTTGATTATTTGTGCCGTAAACACAAAGAATTGCGCTCCTTCTTGCCATGCATTTGGACTTAAGCCAGCTTTTACAGATAAATTAGTTAAGGTTTGGTCTAAATTCCACCCTTGCTCTGGTGCTACCTGCGGTAAAAATACAGCTGCTTTGTTATTTTTTTGCAAAATCATACCATGTTTTCCAATGATAATATCATTATAGGAATTTACAGCTTCTGGTTGGCTTAAAATAGAAATTTCAACTTCTAAGTCATTTAATTCATCGCTAGTTACGGGGCTGAATCTGCTATCTTCAAGGGCAGAAGATTTGGCTCTCTCGACCAATACTTTTGCAAGTGGTCTTTGCGCTATGATTTCACCAATGCAACCTCTAAGCTGTCCATTTTTATGTAAACTTACAAAGGCACCGTAATTAACTTGAAGTTCTTCATGAAGCTTTAAGGTATCAATCGGTAGGCTTGCATCATATAAAACGGCGTATTCTAAAGCATCTTTAGTTAGTTTTAGTGCTTGTTTGGCGGCTTCAGCAGAAAGAGTTGGAATTTCTTTACTCAAATTTTGAAGCTCAGTAATTTCATCTTTTAAGCCATCATTTAAATTAGCCTTAACAACAGCTCCTAAATAGCTAACAGCATGAGAGTAATTTTGGCTACTCTTAGCAGAGTTTGCATAAGCAATTTCAATAAACTCGGCTTCTTTAGGTAAAAGAGCTAAAAGCAAAGTCATAGCATTTTGTCCGCAAATTGTGGCTTTAGTTCTATCCATAATTTCTTGAAAATTTGAGTTGTTATTGCTTGCAAGTGCATTGAATACATCGTGATCAAGCTTATTAATATTTTCTTCAATATTTTCAGTAAAAGGAATGTAATTAAAATTTTTGCCATAATGAGTAAAATCAGTACTAATCACGAGCAAAGTTTTTGGAGTAATAATTTTACGTAAGGCACAAGCAATGTCAGCAATAATTTTTTTGTTTTTACTAGTATTGTAATTTAAATTCCCAACAGAAATAGCACCAAGCTTACAGTGCCCAAAAAGATGTTTAATTATTGGTAGTTGAATATATATACTGTGCTCATTTTTATGCAATTCTTTAATGCTATCAGCATATGGCAACTGCATAAGCTTATTATATAAATCCCTATCAAAGCTAGTTTCACCATTTGGATTTTCAATTGTAAACGGCGGTTCAACGCTAACTTTATTTACAAGAGGATATCTATGGCTAGGCGAAAGAATAATAATTTCATCATAGTTGCTCGGCTCTACACTATTATAAACATCATAAGCCAATTCACCAGAATAATTATATCCAGCATGAGGAGCAAGAATAGCGCAAACACCATTTATCTTATCTTTATCCTTATGCCAAGAATCAAAATCTTTTTCTAATTCCTCCTTAACAGGAGTAAACCAAGTTCCAGACAGAATGTTCGTTGTGTTCATATAATTTTCCATAAATTTTATAGTTGCAATTTGAACAAAGCCCTTTGCTAAGTGCTTTCTTTAAAATATTATATTGCTGTCTTTCTATTAATTCAGTTTTGCAATTAGGGCAAATTGTTTTTGTAGTTTCAGTCGTATTTCCTATGTA
Source organism: uncultured Desulfovibrionaceae bacterium (assembly GCA_964372035.1). Classification (GTDB taxonomy): domain Bacteria; phylum Desulfobacterota; class Desulfovibrionia; order Desulfovibrionales; family Desulfovibrionaceae; genus CAYJPK01. The sequence continues at coordinate 2,848 of CAYJPK010000122.1, forward strand.
AACATATTTAAGCCCGTAACTTTCTGCAATGTTTTTAGCAGTTTCCAAACTAGATAAACTAGTTTTAGGGATATGAGTAAGCTTATGTGTTGGATAGAAGCGAGAAAAATGAAGAGGAATTTCATCACTTAATTCATCACAAATAAATTCTGATAATGCTTTAATATCATTAGCGCTGTCATTTAAATTTGGAATCAATAAATTAGTAATTTCAAGGCAGACACCAGCTTTATGAATTGTCTTAATAGCCTCAAGAACAGGCTCAAGCGTTGCATTGCAATTGTTAATATAAAAATCTTTATTCATAGATTTTAAGTCAATGTTTGCAGCATCAATAAAAGGTAAAAGCTTTTCGAGTGGTTCTTTATTAATGTAGGCGGCACTAATCAAAACATTATGCAGACCAGCTTCTTTGACCGCCTTAGCACAGTCATAAATATATTCATAAGCTATAAGCGGTTCAGTATAGGTATAAGCAACAGTTGAAATTTTACGGTCTTTCATTAAGGTGACTAACTCTTTTGGCCCTAAATTATAATATGCAAGCTCAAGCATGCTTGATTGTGAAATACTACTGTTTTGACAATTTTTACAATGTAAATTACAACCCGCCATGCCAAGTGAAAGAACCTGTGCACCAGGTTTAAAATGATATAGTGGTTTTTTTTCCATTGGGTCAATAGCAATAGAGCAAGGTTTTCCGTAAGCAAGGCTTTTTATTTGCCCGTTAGAATTTACACGACCTTTGCAATTTCCTAGCTCACCGACTGCTAGGACACAGCCTTTGGGACATAATGCACAGCTAACTTTTACCATAAAAATACCCCATCTGTGAAATTAAAAAAGAAATAAATATTTTTTAGTATAAACAAAAACCCATATATTTGGCAATAGTTAAATGAAAAAAAATACTGTTTCTTTTTATTAAAACTGCATATCATATTAAAATTATTATATTAAATAATATCAACAGGCGGTGTTTTTTTAGGGTAGGGGTTAATAAAAAATACTTGTACAAATAAAGCTTGCCAAGCTAAAATAAATAGTTTATAAATAGAGATTGTTTTAGGCAATATTGCTACGGAGGATATATATATGAGTAAGGAATTAGTTGGCGCAAGCAAAACTGATGGTGGCGTAGAATTAAATGGTGTAGTATTACAACCAATTGTAGAGCAATGCGACGGTTGCGACCGTGTTCGTGCATTCGATAGCCAAAATTTTTGCAGCTCTTATTCTAGCCCAAGCCGTAAATGGGTAGGCGGAAGATGCAACTTTGCAACTCACGTTAAAGTTGCTGCTGGTGCTGCTGCTAAAGTTAACCCACTTAAAGCTTCTAAACGTGCTGCTAAAGGCCGTTAGTCTTTATTTTACTTTGGGTTATTTAAGGGATCGAGTTTTTCGATCCCTTATTTTTTTTGCCAAGCTCATTTAAAGAAATCTTGCTAAAAATCTAGGTGGCTTTTCTATTGCTATCATTTGAGTAATAACTTATACTATTTGCCTGTTATGGTTACTGTTGCAAATTGTTAAATTATATATTTTTTCTATCTATTTAGAATAATTTGCTAAACTAATATTGTAAAAAAAATTATAAAACGGAGTTTTTATATGGCGAAGAAGCCTAGTATGTCGCCTCAAGATGCAAGGCGTGAAGCATTAAAAACAGCTT
>CAYJPK010000123.1:0-4492 GCA_964372035.1 uncultured Desulfovibrionaceae bacterium
TTTTTCATCATCGACTATCTACCTGTATGTGAGAAGCTAAGCCCAAGTTCCTCTGTCATATGGCGTTTTGGTGGGTGCTTATCAAAATGAGCCATACAACGCTTAAGGTCATCAATAAATAAATTTGCCAGATCACGGCTAAAGCCATGTTTAACTAAAGCTCGCATAATTACTAAATCTTTGCGATTATCAGGCATTGAATAAGCAGGAACAAGCCAGCCACGAGTGCGCAACCTGTCAGATAAATCATATAAAGAATAACTCATTGCAGCTGGATTTTTAAAAGTCCAAGTAACACATGGTATACCGCCTTTGCCCTGATATATAATATTGAAATCACCAAGTTTTTCAATTTCACTGGCTATAAATATTGCTGTGTCATAGCAAACTTTTTGGATTTTTGCATAACCTTTTTTGCCAAGCCTAAGCATGTTATAATACTGGGCGACTATTTGACCGCCAGGTCTTGAGAAATTAATTGCAAAAGTTGGCATATTTCCACCTAAGTAGTTGACATTAAAAATCAAATCTTCAGGTAAATCAATTTTTTCACGCCAAACTACCCAGCCAACGCCAAGCGGTGCAAGTCCAAATTTATGACCAGAAGCATTGATTGATTTGACACGTTCTAGTTTAAAATCCCATAGTAAGTCAGGGTCACTAAATGGTGCTAAAAATCCACCGCTTGCGCCGTCAACATGGATTGGTATATTAAGCCCGGTTTCTTTTTCAAACTCATCAAGCGCATCGCTTAAGGCTTTGACTGGCTCGTATTGCCCTGTATAAGTCACGCCAAGAGTTGATACAAAGCCAATGGTGTTTTCATCACAATACTTTTCAACGTATTTTTTTGCATCTTCGGCTTGCATAATTAAATGATCGCCTTCCATTGGAATTTCACGATGTTCAATATCCCAATAACGACAAAATTTATGCCAGCAGATTTGCACAGGACCTGTAACTAAATTTGGCTTGTCATAGGGCTTTTTAGCGTCCATGCGTTTTTTTCGCCATTGCCATTTTAGGGCAAGTCCACCTAACATTGCAGCCTCACTTGAGCCAGTTGTTGAGCAGCCTAAGGTTTCTTTTGGCTCAGGAGAGTGCCACAAATCAGCAAGCATATGCACACATCTTCTTTCAATTTCAGCAGTTTGTGGATATTCATCTTTATCAATCATATTTTTATCGATGCAAGCGTCCATTATTTTATGGATTTCTTCATCTAGCCAAGTTTGGCAAAATGTTGCTAAATTTTGGCGTGAATTTCCATCAAGTAAAAGTTCATCACGTATGGCTTGGTAAATTACTTTTGGATCTCTTTGCTCTTCTGGCATTTCATATTTTGGCATTACTTGCATAAAATCAAGTGAAGCGAAAATATCATCTTTTACGTTGTCGTTCATAGTATTACTCCTTTAGGCTTAACTATATCTAAGCTACTAATATTTTGCATTTGTTTTCGTGAGTTGTCTTTGTGCTGTGCATGGCGCATGATTTCATCATGTAGAGCATGGCTTACAATTTGTGGTGAATGATCACCTATTATTGAATTAAATTTTGTGACTTCATTTGAAAAATGTAAGCCAGTGAAAATCCTTTTTGTAAATCTATTAGCCATGCCTAACTCCTACCTTGCTTCCAACTAGGTTTTTTAAGTGCTTGAATGATTAATGGTAAAGCGATAAATACGATAAGACCAGTTGCAACAAGACCAACATAAAGAGTAGGGTTGCCAATTGGGAGCTGGCTTGGTGGGAAAAAGCCAACAACAAATGCAAAGGCGACACCTAAAAAGCCAATCCCCGCAATTAAATTCATTCCAATATTACCACCAGGAACCTTATAAGCTCGTGGTAAGTCAGGTTTTGTATAACGAAGTTTTATTGCTGCTGCGTACATAAACATATACATTACAAGATACAAGGTGACAGTCATGGCTGATAAAATGAAAAATGCAACGCTCACATCTTTCATAAAGAAATATAATGATGCTAAGATGCTTACTATAATTGCTTGAACTATAATAATTGCTACTGGAGAACCATTTTTGTTCGCTTTTGCTAATATTGGTGGAATTTCACCCTCTGTTGCAGTTTGTAATAGTCCTGCGCTTGGTCCGCTTATCCAAGACATGACACCACCAATTGCTCCAAATGCAAGTAACAATGCTATTATCTGGCTTAAGTATTCTAAATGAAACTTTGCAAGTAAATTGTCGAAAGCCTGCATTAAACCGGCTGTTAGGCTGATTTCATTTGCTGGAATTACTGCCGCTACCGCCATTGAACCCATAAAAAATAAAAGCAAAACTACGAGTGAGGCTATTAACATTGATTCTGGAAACTCACTTGCGGGCTTGTTCATTTCACTTGCATGGACAGCATGAACTTCAACGCCTGCAAAAAGTAATATGATGCCAGCTAAAAATGCGATGCTTCCTAGTCCGTTTATATGAGGGAAAATCCTAGCATGCCAACCTTCACTTGTTGTTTTTACTCCATCTAAAAAGGCAATACTTCCGCCTTGATCTACCCATAATAAGCCAAGGACAATTATGAAAATTCCTGGTAAAATTGTTCCAAGTAGAACTCCATATTTTGTTATTGAATTTGCTATGCTTGAACCAGCCAAGGTTAGAAATGTAGCACACCAATAAATAATAAGGATAGTTGCACCTGTAAAAGTACCGCTATTTGCAAGCTCTGGTTTAGCTAAAGTGTAAGCAACTGCAGCTGCTGCAAATGCTAAAACTGTTGGATACCACACGACATTTTGAATCCACTGTAACCATATCGCCGTAAAGCCCCATTTTGTTCCAAAAGCTTCACTAACCCAAGTATATACTCCTCCTTTACGATTTCCAAAAGCACTACCAAGTTCAGCCGCAACCATAGATGCTGGAATTAAAAACAAAAACGTTGCAAATAAAATATAGAATACCATGGATAGCCCTTCTTTTGCCATCATCGGAAGACCACGTAAACTAACAACTGCTGCAACAGTCATCATACTCATTGTAAAAACCGTTAAACTCTTTGAACTAGACCTCATCACTTTAACTCCTTTTGAAAATATTATATAGCTTATATATGTTTTACTATAAGTATTTTAAAAGGCTTTTGTTTGCAAGGGTTTAGCGGGTGTTAGTTGTATTGATGTTACGGTATTTGCTGTTTATTTATTGTTGATGTCAATAAAAAAATAATTATTTAAGCGTGTTGAAAATTAAGAAATAAAAAAAGCGTTACAATAATAATAACGCTTTTTATGTATTGATAAGTAAGGTCTAGGCAGTTTTAAGATGGTCTGCTAATTTTTTATCTTCTGTTTTGATGTGTGTAATCAAGACAGATACTAGTTTTGTGAGCTCAATTACAACAACAGGTGAGGCTGAAGCTCCAGTAATTTTATTTGAAATTTCAGTCAAGTCTTTTACAAACTTTACATGCCACGTTTTATGCGCCACCATGCCAGGGTAGCTTGATTTTTGTTGTAAATCCTCTTCGTGGCTGAAATGCTTTTTAGTATAATCAAGCAAGAAAGTTACTGCGCCATCAACACTTTCCTTGCCCTTACCTGTAGAAACTTTATCCATTAAATCATTAACTGCTTTAAATAAAGTTTTATGCTCAGAGTCGATGATTGCATTTTTTGTCTCTAAATCAGGTGTAAACTCATATCTCATATCAAATCCTTAACGTTAAAGGTTCAGAAATTTATAATACACGCCTTAATAGTAATTGTTTTTATTAAGATAGTCAATAAACGCTTATATGATATATGGTTAATTCTTTGTTTTAATGTTAGTTATTCAAATAATCTGCGAGCTTTTTATCTTCTGTTTGAATATGTGTAATAAGTAGAGATATTAGCTGCTCAAGTTCACGTATAGTATGTTCTGGCGAAGAATTATTTGATACTTTGCGGGAAAAAGCACCAAGATTATTTTTAATTTTTGTATGCCAATTACGGTGAGTTACTAGCCCAGGATAAGAACAACCTTCTTGAAGCTTTTCCTCGCGTTCAAAATGCTCCGTGCAGTAATTAAATAACAATTTCATTGCAGCATCAACATTTTCTGCTCCATTACCTGTAGAAAGTTTGTCATGTAACTCATTAACAGCATTAAATAACTCTTTATGGTCCGAATCAATCTTACTATTGTTGGTCATTAAGTCAGGTGTAAATTCATATCTCATTGCTAAGTACCTTGTGTTGTAATTTAATAGCGTTCAAATAATAGGCTAAGCTCATAAAATAAACAATATATAAACTTGTAATTAATAAGTCAATAACTTTTATTATTAATACCATCAATTATGACTGTCAATTAAAATTTTTGCAAAAAAAATTAAAAAATTAAAAAAAAATGCTTGACAAGTTAAGCTTGTTTACATATATTCACCAAACAAAGCGCGCTCGTAGCTCAGCTGGATAGAGCACCAGGCTACGAACCTGTAGGTCAGGAGTTCGAATCTCTTCGAGCGCGCCA
>CAYJPK010000124.1:0-4395 GCA_964372035.1 uncultured Desulfovibrionaceae bacterium
TCAAGTTCTGTCACTCTGAGGACTGAACGAAGTGAAGGACGTGAGAGTCCATGTTTTTTAGCTGGCTTGTAAGTTAAATATTGCAAGCCAGCTAAAGCATAATTCACCTAAGCCACAATTTGATGAGATAATTCACTATTTACAGTTTCGCCCTTAACATAAAAAGCACTATCGTTATTTTCAGCTTTAATTTGGCTATTAACTACATTTCCACCAATATTTGCTGTTAAAATATCTGCACTATAAATATTTGAATTCATTAAGTTTCCATAAACGTTAAGTGAGCTATGCCCAAGCCCATTATTACTGATATTTCCAGCAAAAATTGAGCCATTTACATTAATGTCAGAACTGCCGGCTCCTGTGTAATTCAAGTTCGCAACATCACTATTCACATTAATAATATTATGCCCGTCACCAGCATTAATTTCAAGATTATCGGCTTTTTTAATGTTTAGGTAGTTGTTCCCGTCACCAAGTCTTAAATCATTATTGACATAGGCAAGCTCAATATTATTATTTCCTCCACCAACACTAAAATTCATAAATTCGCCAACATGTGACAATGAAATATTATTATTTCCATTGCCTGCTGAAATTGTAGAAGTTCTACCTATATTTCCATTAAGTTCACTATCTTCTTCAAGAGTTCTAGCAACCGATAAATTATTGTTGCCATCGCCAAGTTTTATATCAGCGCCATCAGGTTTAGATGGAGGGAAGAGCATATGTGCAGTGCTACCATCTTTTAGGAAAGATTTATAATATTCTAAGTATTCGGCATCATAGAGTTTATTGACATTAACATCATTATCGCCATTTCCAAGCTGGAGGTTTTCGGTAAGTTCGTCAATACCTAAGCTATTATTGCCATTACCACCAACAATGCTAGCTGCTTTTTGCGCGACAATATTATTATTTCCCGCTCCAAAATCTAAATCAGCTATTTCAGTGATTGATACGTTATTATTACCATCACCAAGATTTAAACGGTTAGAGCTGTTAGCTTGAATAATATTATTACCATTACCAAAGCTAGCTGTAAGTTCTTTTGCACCAATAATAGTATTGTTGCCATCGCCACCAACTATATACATATCTGTTTGATATTTTGCACCAGAAATAACAGTATTATTGCCTTCAGAAAGATTTAAACTAAGCTTTTGCACTTCAGTATTTTTTGCTAAATTTAAAATAGTATCGTTACCATTTTTACTGCTAATGCTTGAAGCAGTAAGGTTAACTATAAAATCATCGTTATTTGTGCCAAGAATACTTGTTGAGCTTGTTTCAGTATTATTAGTAGCACTTACAAAGCCATTAGCTTGTTCAGAAAAGATAGTGTTTTCCATAACTTTTTGAGTGCTCACACTACCATCTTTTTGCATAATACTAGCATAGTACACATCTTCATTAGCACCACTTTGAGCATTTTCTTCAATCTTTTTATGTAAAATAACACTAGCACCAGATTCATATGTTTTAGCACCAAGCATATCATTTTTGTTAATGCCAGCTTCAAACATAAGCTTCATTTCACTTTCAGAAAGTTCTTGCTGTTCTTTTATGCTTTCTGCAACTGATTTTGTTTCAGTTTTTTCAGTCTGTATTTTTTGTAATGAATTAAGAGGGGTTTGCGACTCATTACTACTCGTATTACTTGCACTTGCAACATTTAGTTTAAAACTATTAGCAAGGCTACGAGAGGCAAGAGATAAGAAGCTAGTATCAACAGCTTTATCAGCAAAATGATTATTAACAGTTTGGATTGCAGCCGAAGCTGGTTTTAAACCTGTAAAATTAGTTGATGAACTGCTTTTAACAGCATTTTCGTTTGATATATCAGAAATATTCATACTACCTCCTTCAATACGCTATTCTTTCTTATCGGACTTTTTATAAAAAAACTATAGGTCTTACATGCAAAAAAATAAAAAAACCTTAATATAATTAAATACTAAGGTTTTTTAAAGTTTTATTAAAAACTATTCTAAATGTTTATCCACGTTCTGCAATTAATTCTTGAAGTTTTGCAGGAATATCAATCTGTTGAGGGCAATGTTCAGTACATTTTTTACAATCAATACACTCTTTTGCAGAGCGGTAATTGATGATAGTATCAGTGATCCAACCGCTATGCGTAATAGGCATATTTTTTGTGTTCCAAGATTTAAAAATGTTTGGAATTTCAACTCCAACAGGACAAGGTAAGCAATATTCACAACCTGTGCAAGGTACTTTTTGATATTTAAGTACATTTGCCATTACTTCTTTGATTGCTTCATGCTCTTTGTCAGAAAGAGGAGTTACATTATTAAATATCTCAATGTTTTCCTTTAGTTGAGCCATGTTACTCATGCCAGAAAGGATAGTTGAAATATTATCCTGTTCAGCTAGCCAACGAAAAGCATAACTAACATTACTACCACCAAGTTCTTGGTATGGAGCTGTGATAGTGTCAGGCAAGTCAGATAAAATACCACCTTTAAGTGGTTCCATAATAATAATTGGAATACCACGTTTAACAAGCTCATCATAGCCTTTTTTGCCTGGTGCGCCATTTAAATCAAGGTAATTATATTGAATTTGCACAAAATCCCAATCAGCTAAATCAAGTGCTTCAACTAAGGTTTCATAGTCATCGTGAATTGAAAAACCAAGGTATTTTATTTTGCCTTGAGCTTTCATTTTATTTGCAAATTCAATGGCTTTATATTTTTTTATGAGTGGAATATGAGCTTTGCACACATAATGCATTAAATAAAAATCTAAATAGTCAGTATCAATACGGCTTAAACTTTTGTTGAAAGTTTTTTCTAAATATTCTTCAGAATCTATACCCCAAAATGGCATTTTATCAGCAATATAAATATCTTCACGATTTAATTGCTTAATTGCAACTCCAAGAGCTTTTTCACTACCTTGATAAATATAGGCAGTGTCATAATAGTTAACACCATTATCAAAGGCATATTTAATCATTTCATTAACTTGTTCTTGGTCTGTTACACCATCTTTTTCAGGAAAGCGCATTGTACCAAAGCCAAGCTTTGATAATGACAACTCATCACCATTTTTAAATTTAATGTTTGTGTATTTCATTTTATCCTCGTATATAGTTTTCGCAATAATTATTACATTATAATAGTAGTTTTATTAATATGTCAAACAATAAAGAACGGTAACAAAGCCATAACATTAAAGCGTGTTATTTGTCACTTCATCATAATGTTTTTGTAATATATTAAGTTTAAAAGGTTTTAAGGCGATATTTAAATTAAAATATAGTCAAAATAATTTTAAAAAATATGGGGAATTTTATGATTAAAAAGTTTTTTGTAGCATCACTTATGGCTCTTAGTATTATTAATGTAACTAATGCTTTTGCGGCTAGTGAAAAGCTTGTATTTGGTATTATTTCAACTGAAGCATCTATGAATTTACGCAAAATGTGGACACCAATTATCGAGGATATGTCAAAATCAACAGGCATGGAAGTTGAGGCTTATTTTGTGCCTGATTATGCAGGAGTTATTGAAGGAATGCGTTTTGATAAAGTAGATATTGCTTGGGTTGGTAATAAGTCAGCTATTGAAGCTGTTGATCGTGCTGGGGCTGAAGTTTTTGGTCAAAGCATAGCTGCTGATGGTTCTGACGGATATTATTCTCACATTATTGCTCATGTTGACTCGCCAATTAATAATCTTGAGGATATGTTTCGCGAAGCAAAAAAATTGAGATTTGGAAATGGAGACCCTAATTCAACTTCTGGTTTTTTAGTGCCATCATACTATGTTTTTGCAAAAAATAATAAAGATTCAAAAAAGATTTTCAAAAGAACAGTAGCAGCAAACCATGAAACAAATTTACTAGCTGTTGCTAATAAGCAAGTTGATGTTGCTACAAATAATAATGAACAACTTGTACGCACTCGTAAAAATTTGCCTGATAAAGTATCAAAAGTTAAAGTTATTTGGACTTCACCGCTAATTCCAACAGACCCACTAGTATGGCGTAAAGAATTACCTGAAACCACAAAAAAAGCTGTTGCAGACTTTTTTTATAATTACCATAATACAGCAGAGGGCAAAAAAGCTTTAAACGGCTTTGACTGGTCACAGGTAAGACCTTCAACAAATGCACAGCTGATTCCTATCCGCCAGCTTGAACTTTTTAGAGAAAAAACAAAGCTTGAAGCAGATAATTCAATTTCAGCTAGTGAAAGAAAAACTAAATTGGAAGAAATAAATAAGGCTTTAAATGAATTAAATCAAGCCGTAGCAAGTGTTAAAAAATAAAGTTGAAAAACATAAAAATAAGCTCTTTATTATACATCTTAACTATATAGTCGGCACTGAAAAAGTCATTTCTAATGCCTTTTTCTAAAGGCACGCC
>CAYJPK010000125.1:0-4356 GCA_964372035.1 uncultured Desulfovibrionaceae bacterium
GGAGTGGGCGTGCCTTTCTGAAAAAGTCAAAAATTGACTTTTTCAGCATCGATTATGTAGTTAAAAAAGGCATCATAAAATCAGGAAGTTTTCATTGTTTATTTTTGCTGACCTTATATATAATAATTTTTTTAGCTTGATTATAGTGAATATATTATTTCCAATAAACACTGCGAGCTTCGAGTTTTTTTTCTAATTCTTTCAACTTTGTTTTGTCACTATCTGTCTTAACTAAAGATTTTGCTTTTTTAAGCCATTTTGCAGTATTTCTTTGATTATTGGCATATATTGAACTATAAGTTAAGTGTAGATATGCTAAAAACTCTTGCCCTGATTCGCCAAGTGAGCGACCATAAACTTGATGGACTTCAATATCTTCAGGTACATATTTTAAAACTTGCTCATAATATCTATGAGCTTCCATTTTTCTGTTTAAGCCGTCTAAAGTTCTAGCATAATAAAATTGTGCCATTGCATCATTTTTATCAATAGACAAAGATTTTTGTAAGGCTTCAAGTGCTCTATCATCGCCTTTAGTATAGTAGAATCGACCGGCTTCACGCCAAATTAATGGATCGTTTGGGTCTAGTTGTAGAGCCATTGTAAATGCATCATCAGCTCCACTAATATTATTTTGCCTTGCTAAAATAATGCCTCTACCCATTAACATCAAGGGGTCATTTTTTGGGTTTGAAAAGAAATGATTACCTAAACCAATATCACTATACATTGCCCAAACTAATGTCCTAACTCTTTTGTACTTAAAGTCATTATCTTTTCTGTTTTGAATCGATGCTGGTAATGTTAAAATTCTAGCCTTAGATTCAGTGATGCGATTTTGTATATCAGGGTGTGTCGATAAGTATTCAGGTATACTAATTCCGCTCGCCCACTGTTTTGCTTGAATTTTTTCAAAAGCACCAGTCATGCCATGTGGATTATATCCAGCATCAACTAGATATTTTAATCCAACTTGATCTGATTCAATCTCATCTAGTCTACTATAATTAAGCATGGCAGATTGAGCAGCAGCCATAGAACCTGCCATGATTGCACTTGTTCCATCTCCGCCTCCGCCTAAAAATGCACCAGCGAGCATGCCTATTAACATACCAATAGAAGCTGTTTGTTGCTTTTCAATGCGTGAAGCAATATGTCGTTGGGTTACGTGCGCAAGTTCATGGGCTAAAACCCCTGCAAGCTCTGACTCATGCTCAAGAGCCAAAATTAAACCAGTATGAACAAAAACAAAGCCACCAGGAACAGCAAAGGCATTTATGCTATCGGCTAATATAGTGTTTGCTAGAAACTTAAAGGGCTGTGGAGGAATATTTTTAGCAAGCCTGTCAACAATAGATTGAATATATAGTTTAATTTCTGGATCTTCAATAAGTGGCATACGAGAGCGAATCATTGCGTCAAACTCTTTGCCAAGTTCAAGCTCATCACTTATACCAAATGAACCAAAAATATTCGCTTTGGCTGAAACAGGAATAAGAATAGGGGCGAAAATAAAAACAAAGCTTACGGCAAAAACAATCACATTTTGCAAAATAGTTTTTGCAAAGCTTGAAAGTTGCCATAAGCTTTTACGGTAAAGCACAGAAAAATATTCTATCATAGCCTACCTATTTATAAATTAAATTATGTCCCATTCTTGACCGTTAACAGTATCTCTAACTTCAATTTGAAGTTCATTCAACCTAGCACGAACTTCATCTGCCTTAGCAAAATCTTTATTCGCTCTAGCATCGCTTCTTTCTTGAAGAAGAGCTTCGATTTTTGAAATATCAATATTTTTACGTTTTGCTGCCATGTTGCGTAAATCAAGTAAAAAGCTAGATGGCTCTTTAGCAAAAACACCTAAAATAGTTGAGTATTTTTCAAATGATTTTTTAATGCTTTCAAAAAGTTCCTTGCCTTTTTCACTTTGCTTTACAGTTTTTTCGCTTAAGGCACGATTTGTCAAATGCACTAAATTAAAAATATGACCAATTGCAGCTGCAGTATTGCAATCATCATTCATTGCATCAATAACGGCATTATCAAGTTCGTTAAATTCTTGCATAAAGCTAGGGTCAATTTCACTTTTTTTGTATTTTTCACGACTAAGGGCAATGTTTAAGTCATTCAAGCATTCGTAAATTTTTCTGATACTACGCTCTGTTTCGTCAAGTCCGTCAGTTGAAAAATCAATCGGGCTACGATAATGTTTAAGCAAAAGGAAAAAGCGTAATAGCTCAGGTAAATAATTTTCAAAAATGTCACGAATAGTTTTAAAGTTCCCTAAAGATTTGGACATTTTTTCAGAATTAACCTGCACAAAACCATTATGTACCCAATATTTCGCAAGGCTATGCTCACAAAAAGCTTCGCTTTGTGCAATTTCATTTTCATGGTGTGGGAAAATTAAATCAAGCCCGCCTCCATGAATATCAAGTGGAGCATTAAAGCAATCTTCACTCATAGCAGAACACTCAATATGCCAGCCAGGTCGACCATCTCCCCACGGACTTTTCCATGATGGTTCACCAGGCTTTGCTGATTTCCACAGTGCAAAATCAAGAGGATCATCTTTTTCTTCACCAGGAGCAATGCGAGCGCCAGAGCGCAAATCATCAGGGCTTCGACCAGATAATTTACCATAATCATCAAACTCTCTGACCTTAAAGTAAACATCACCAGATGCTGTTGCATAAGCCTTGTTTTTTTTGATTAAGCCATCAATCATTTCAATCATTTGGTCAATATATTTAGTAGCTCTAGGCTCTATGTCAGGGCGAAGTACATTTAGCATATCCATGTCCTCATGGAAGGCTTTCATGTAGGTTTCAGATATTTCTTCACTTGTGCAACCTTCATCATTCGCTCTAGCAATAATTTTATCATCAACATCAGTAAAATTGCGCACAAAGGTTAAATCATAATTATTAAAGCGTAACATTCTAGCTAAAACATCAAAAGCAACTGCAGAGCGAGCATGTCCAATATGCGAAAGGGCATATGCAGTAATTCCACATACATACATATTAACTTTATTGCCATTATTAGGAATAAACTCTTCTTTTTTTCTGCTAAGTGTGTTATAAATCTGCATATTAATCCTTTTCTTTTATTTCTATTAAATCAACACGCTTTGCGTGGCGACCAGCTGCAAACTCTGTATTTAAGAAAGTGTTTACCATTTCAAGAGCAACTCCAACTCCGCTAACTCTTTCGCCCAAACAAAGTACATTTGCATTGTTATGCTCTCTGCAAGCTTTTGCGTGGAATTCACATGAACAAAGAGCAGCTCGTATACCTTTATGCTTATTAGCGGCAAGACTCATGCCTATTCCAGTTCCACAAACAAGTATGCCACAACTGTTTTCGTCAGCTAAAACTGCTTCACAAACAGCATGGGCAAAAACAGGGTAGTCACAGCTTTCAAAATTTGTTGTTCCGTGCTCTTGCACTTCAACGCCTTGTTTGCTAAGCTCTTCTTTAATGATATTTTTTAGGGTGAGTCCAGCATGGTCACTGCCTATATGTACTTTTGGCATATATTATCCTTAATTTATTAAAATTCTATTAGGTTGCACATATGATTTATATTGGGCTAGGTTCAAACCTTGGTAACACTATTCAAAATTTAGATAATGCTGTACTTGAAATAAGCAAGCACTGTGAATTAAAAAATATTAGAAAATCACCAATTTATTTTACGGAGCCTCAAGATTATGCTAATCAAGCCTGGTTTGCGAACCAAGTGCTTGAGCTAGAGTGTACAAAAAATATTAATGCTAGGCAACTGCTTAATTACCTGCATGAAATAGAAAATAAAATGGGAAGAATTAGAAGTAAAGATTTGCGCTATGGTCCACGTATTATTGATTTAGATTTATTAATGTTTGATGATGATATATGTAATGATGAAATGATTTTACCACACCCTAGAATTTTGGAGAGGGCTTTTGTGCTTGTACCGTTATATGACTTAGCACCAGATCTTACACTTAGTAATATGAAAATTGGTGATATTTTACAAAGCTTGAAATATCGTGTAGAAGAAAATAAGATATATCAATAAGTGAGGTTTTATATGTTAAAATGGGTACTTGCTATTTCAGTTATTTATATGCTTTATCGCATGGTAATGAGTGAAAAAGCTAAGAAAAAAGAAGAAGAGCAAGAGGAAAAAGAAAATTTAGCAGCAACTGGTGAGCTAGCTAAAGACCCTATTTGTGGAACTTATGTTGATAAAGAAGATGCGATAAGAGTCAAAGACGGTGAAGCTATTCACTATTTTTGTGGCTATGATTGTCGTGATAAATTTATAAATAAAAAGCAAATTGAGCCAAACGATTAATTTGTCAA
>CAYJPK010000126.1:0-1990 GCA_964372035.1 uncultured Desulfovibrionaceae bacterium
TTTTTTTATTACAACATGTTAACATGTTTTTCATCACCAACTATTTATAATCACTCATTTTAATTCAAAAATCACAACACAACGCCACCTTCTCTAGAAAAAGTCTAAAAAATCCAGTCTTAAGTTGTTGACTTTTACAGCTGACTTATCCATAATAAATGTTTACGATAAATTTTATTTGGGGGAACAATGTACTCTACTACTGACTTTAAAAAAGGGCTTAAAATTGAAATTGACGGAACACCGTATGAAATAATTGATTTCCAACATTTCAAACCTGGTAAAGGTGGCGCAATGATGCGTACTAAATTACGCAATATCCTTAACGGAAAAGTTGTGGATAATACTTTTAGGTCTGGCGAAAAAGTTAATCGCCCTGACCTTGAAACTCGTGATATGCAGTTCTTATATCATGAGGGCGATGACATGATTTTCATGGATTTAACAACTTATGAGCAAATCCCAATGCCAAGAGTTAGCCTTGGAGATAAAGCTTTTTATCTTAAAGATGCTCAAGAGATTCGTGTTCTTTTATATCGTGGCAAGCCGCTTGATGTTGAAATCCCGATTTCAATTGTTTTAGAAGTAGTTGAAACTGAGCCTGGCATGAAAGGCGATACAGTAAGTAACACCACAAAGCCTGCAAAGTTAGAAACTGGTGCAACCATTCAAGTTCCTCTTTTTGTTAATATTGGTGATAGAGTTAAGATTGATACTCGCAGTAACGAATATCAAGGACGCGAATAATCAGTATGGAAGGACGCAAGCTTACCAAAGAAATGTTTGGGCTTTTTTTAATATTTCTTGGTTTATTTCTATTATTAGGTCTAATCACCTATAGCCCAACTGACCCTAGTTTAAATCATGCCACAACTGCAAAGGTAGCTGTTCAAAACTCTACCGGAACTTATGGGGCATATTTGGCTGGTGTCTTGGTTGACATCTTTGGAATTGCGTCCTTTGTTTGGCCTTTACTATTCTTAGCGTGGGGAATTGGCTGTGTTTCTGCGCTTATCAAATTACCATGGTTTAGATGGCTTGGCTTTTTGCTTTTAGCCCTTTGCCTACTTTCACTCGGAACAGCCTGGAATATTAAGGTGTTTGATATTGTAGGCGGTGGTTTTTTTGGTGGTTTATTATATGATAAGGGCAATATTTTCTTTAGTAAAACGGGTTCAAGCATCATTTGGCTATTTTTTATGTTCATTTCGCTTGAGCTATGTTTTGGTATACCTTGGCTAGAAATCATTCGTAAGATAACGAATTTTATTCACTCAAAAGCTAAAGAAAACAATATTGACCTAAAAGGCTGCATGAAAGCCTTGCCAAAGCCAAACTTTAGCAGTTTGCCTAAATTGCCAAGCATTAAAAATATAAAAAAAATCGAAAATGAAGAATTAAAATTAATTGATGATGATGCTGTTATTGCTATTGCATCAACTAGCGTACAAACTAATTCTTCTGATACTACTAAGAGCCAAAGCTCTTTTAGCAATGAACTAATAAATGACTCTAAGATTAACGCTACTAAAATTTCACAAATTACAAAAACTGATGGCTTCGTTAATGTAGCTGACATTAATGCTGAAATTTTTAATGAAAGCAATGAGCTACAAAAACAATATGCTCAAGGTGGCGAATATAAAGATTTTTTCGATAATGAAACTACTAAGCAAGAGCAAGAAGTTCAGCAAACTGTCACAAAAAGCAACTTTAATAATGAAAATGATTTTGATCTAAACAATGAAAGTCCAAAAGTTGTAAATAGCACTAATTTTGAGCAAGTAGAATTTGTTCAGTCTGCTCCAAGCACAAGCAAAGAACAAAATACTGAACTTAAACCTGTATTTGTTTTACCAAAAAAGCAACTTGAAGCAAATGCTGAGTTCAAAATTACAAGTTTAAATAGTTCTGAACTCGATGAAATTCAAGAAGAAATTCCTCTAAGTCACGATATTTTAAAGCAAGAAGACGATTTAGCTGAAAATGA
>CAYJPK010000126.1:2090-4301 GCA_964372035.1 uncultured Desulfovibrionaceae bacterium
TAAATGCTGTTCATGTTCAAGCAGCACCAGTAAAAGTAAAAAAAGTTAAGCCAAAGCTACCTAGCATAGATTTACTCCATGATGGTAAGCCTGACGATGCCCTACCGCCAAGTCGTGAATCTTTAATGGATCAGGCAAAACGGCTTATGACCTGCTTAGCTGATTTTAATATTCAATGTGAGCTTATTCGTGTTACTCCAGGGCCTGTTGTAAGCATGTTCGAGATACGCCCTGCACCAGGTGTAAAAGTAAGTAGAATTGTTAGTTTAACTGATGATTTAGCTATGGCTCTCTTAGCTCATGCCGTGCGTATTCAAGCCCCAATTCCTGGAACTGATACTGTTGGCATTGAAATTCCTAATAAGATTAGAGCAACAGTTAACTATAAAGAATTATTGCAAGACCCAAGCTTTAACAACCCATCTGCCGCCTTAAACATGGCTCTTGGTAAGGATATTGGCGGACAGCCCTTTGCGGCTGACCTTGTTAAAATGCCACATATGTTAGTTGCTGGTGCGACTGGCGCTGGTAAAAGTGTTTGCATTAACTCTATTCTTATGAGCTTTTTATATCGCTGTACACCTGATGATGTTCGCTTTTTACTCGTTGACCCAAAACGTGTTGAGCTTGCAGTTTATGCTGATTTACCTCACCTTGTTCACCCTGTTATTACTGAAATGGACGAGGCAAAGACAGCTCTTGAGTGGGCTGTGCATGAAATGGATAATCGTTATAAAGCCATGACACGTTTAAAGGTTAGGAACTTAGTTGGCTATAATCAAGCTCTAAAAGATTATGGTGATAATTTACCAAAAGAGCTTGAAGACTTAAAGCCGCTCCCGCTACTTGTCATTATTATTGATGAGCTTGCAGATTTAATGATGGTTGCCGGTAAAGATGCTGAAGCACAAATCGTGCGTTTAGCTCAATTAGCTCGAGCCGCTGGTATTCACTTGATTATTGCAACGCAAAGACCTAGTGTTGATGTTGTGACTGGTTTAATCAAGGCTAACTTCCCTTGTCGTGTATCTTTCCAAGTGACTTCTCGCCATGACTCTAAGACTATTTTAGATGCGCAAGGTGCTGAAAACCTCCTTGGGCGTGGCGACATGCTTTATAAGCCTAGTGGAGGTAAAATTCAACGCTTACATGGTGCTTTTGTTAGTGATGAAGAAGTCCTTGCAGTTACTAATTATTGGAAGAGCCAAGTAGCTCCCGATTATGCAATTAATTTTGCTGACTGGGGACAAGAAAACGCTAAAACTAGCTTTGGTACTGCTTCTAATATTAAAGAATCTGATGACGGGCTGTATAAGTCAATTGTTGAATTTACCCTTGAGCAACAAGGTAAAGTTTCGATTTCTTTAATTCAAAGACGATTTAGAATTGGCTTTAATAAGGCGGCACTGTTTGTTGAGCAGATGGAGCAAGATGGCGTATTAAGCCCTAAAGATCGTCATAATAAACCAAAAACAAATTAAAAAAACACTACCCTGCTCTATTTTGCAGGGTATTTTTATATGAGGTAAAGATGTTAAATATATTTTTAAAGCCACTTATATTCTTACTTTTTTTGAGTTTTTCACAATTTGCATATGCGGCTACTCCACAAATTGTTACACAAATGCAAAAAAAATACGATGAAATTCAAAGTTTTGAAGCTGATATTATCCAAAATTTAATTCACCTAGAAAGTGGTGCTGTGGAAGAGCGCAAGGGCAAATTATCTTTTGGCAAGCCCTTTTATCTTCATTGGCAAATTAGTGACCCGAATGAATTGATCATCATTAACCGTGACGAGGTTTGGAATTATTTAGAAGAGGAAAATATTGCTTATCGTTACCACCCTGATATTGTTAAAAATTCTATTTTAGATATTATAACAGGTCAAAATGCACTAGATAAAGAATTTGACATTGAAGAAGCCGAAAAAGCTATTATTGATGGCGAAGAATATATTCACTTAAAAATATACCCTAAAGAGCCAACACCCCAACTTGTTGAAGCAGATTTATATGTTGACCAAGATACAAAGCTTATAAAACAAGCTAAAATGATAGATTTTTATGGCAATGCAAATGAAGTTATATTTATGAATATGAATGTAAATCCTGCAATTGACGTTAAAAAATTCAACTTTAAACCTAGCTCTGATACTAAAATTGAAGACAATTATGACTCTAGAAATTTAGAACGTTCACTTTTTAATTA
>CAYJPK010000127.1:0-4170 GCA_964372035.1 uncultured Desulfovibrionaceae bacterium
CATTTTTATGGTTTTAAAATATGTTTTTTCATCATCGGCTTACAAAGTTTTTGCAAGAGCAAAAAATTTGCGCCACGTAAAACAAGCTAGAATTTATTTCTAGCGTCCCGCAAGGGTGTTAGGAGTGGGCGTGCCTTTAGAAAAAGGCATTAAAAATGACTTTTTCAGTACCGACTAATTAGTTCTAGGACATTTAAAGTAATTTCATCGGAAATTACTATCATTGACTGCTAGCAGGCAATCACTGCGAAAGTATAAGTGCAATTTTATTGCACTGTTAAGTGCTGGAGCAAGTGTGACTTTGCTCACGTTGATGGTAGTAATGTCAACTTAAAATACTATAAAGTGAGCGTTTCTTTGAAAAAGCTATTGAAAATGATTTTTTCAGTACCGACTACTTTGATTTTGCAGTCTTTATTCTATTTGCAACGCTCTCACCAGCAATCCCCCAATCTTCGACTTCATATTCTTGGATTACAACATGTGTCATATTAGGGTCTTTACCTAGTTCGCTAACTAAAAGATCAGTAACACCTTTAATTAGTTTTTCTTTTTGTTCAGTTGTCACACCTTTTCTAAGCTTAATTTCTACAAATGGCATAAATTATTACCTCTTCATGATATTTTACTTTTTATTATTTCGAGCATTTTGGGCGCTGCGATAATAAACCAACTTGAGTACGCTTTTGAATTATAAGTTAATTCTTTCTCTAATTCTTCAATTGAAATAAAGCGAAACTCTGACGCTTCGTCTTCGTTTAATCTTATGTTTCCATCATAAAATCCATAAAAGACATGGTCATATTCATACTCAGCTAAATCATCGTTAAAGTCCGTGCGATATATAAAGTGAAAAGCTTCTTCAACAGGACAAGAAAAGCCAAGTTCTTCAATCATTCTACGAATAGTTGAATATTCTAGATCTTCACCTTTTCTTGGGTGTGAACAACAAGCATTTGCCCATAGTCCGCCAGAATGATATTTGTTAATCTGTCGTTTCTGAATAAGCATTTCATTCTTGCTATTAAAGATGAATACTGAAAAAGCTCTATGTAACATACCATTTTTATGAACATTTTCTTTCGTATCGCTACCAATTTCATTGTCATTAATATCTACTAAGATTATTTTTTCAGTATTCATAATATCACCTTTTTATCAACACACATCACTAATACAACTTATGGAAAACTAAGCTTCTAACACTAAAACTACTCATTATCTTGTTGAATAGCTTTAATTATTTCATCACAAGCGAGCTTGCAATTTTTCATTAAAGCTTCAATATCCTCTAAGCTAGCAATATCAACATGCACACCAGCACTAACAGATACTTTGCACTTAAGGCGTGTAGACATTTCTTTGGCAAAAATTCGTGCTACTTCATCATCTTTATGTTCAAAAACGCAAATAACACTAACATTAGCCGAGCGAGGACCTTTAACAGGATCATCAGGGCGGTTACAGCCAAGTGCAACTGCTCCAACGTGGTGACGAGAGCCACCACATACAGCAACATTATAATCATTGCCACATTTTATTGCTACAATTTCAATTTCATATTTGCCTAATTTATCAACTGTAACATTATAAGTTTTCATTACTACTTACGCTCCTGTCCATGGCTTGAAAGATTTATGATCAAAGCCAAATTGCATTAAGACCTTACCAATAACATGATTTATTTGGTCATCAAGGTTTTCTGGGTTATTATAAAATGTTAGCATAGGTGGAACAATTGTGCAACCAGCGTCAGCAACCGCCACCAAATTCTTTAAATGTATTTTATTTAAAGGCATCTCACGTGGACACATAACAACCTTACGACCTTCTTTCAAGCAAACATCAACAGCCCTAACTAATAAGTTATCAGCGTAACCAACTGCAATTCCGGATAAACTTTTCATACTACATGGCATAACGATCATGCCATCTGTTACGAAAGAACCACTTGAAATCGAAGCCGCCATATTGCCTACATCATGCACAACATCTGCTAATTTTTCTAACTCACTAAGAGGCATATCAGTTTCGAGTTCCCAATTTTTCTTACCACCCTTACTTACTACAAGATGAATTTCCATACCTTCCATTGAGCGTAGCGCCTTTAAGAGGTAATAACTCATTATTACACCAGTTGCGCCAGATACTCCAACAATCATTCGCATAAAATCCTCCAATCCTATTGATTAAATAATCCAAGTGAAAGCCAGTAAGGAACTTCAACAAATACCGCAACAATAAACATAACAGCAATTAAAGGAATACCTAATCTTGTTGTTTCTTTTTGTGAGTACATGCCATTTTCTTCGCCTTGACCAACTAACATATTTAAGTGGTGGAAAGGTAAGATATAGTGACCAGCAACTACGGTATAAACTATCATTGTAGGAATTATTGCAGGAATACCCATAGGCTCTGTGAAAAGAATAAGAGCTGGAATAGCAACGCCCATAACGGCAATTACTGACCCCATGAAAATGTGAATTACGATTGCAATAAAGGTAATGAAAGTACCAAGTACAAAAGGATTGCTTGGAATTGTTGAAGGCAGAACTACGTCAGCTATCCATGAGTTCATGCCAGTAGCACCACCGACAATGCCAATAGCCATTGCTGCAGTTAAAAACACGAGAACATGAACTGGAATACCGCTCCAATCCTTAACAGTAAGAATATCACCAATTTTTGGTAAGCTCATGAGCATTGGGATAATTAATGTTACCCAACCAATATTAACACCATGAACAGCATCAGTTGCCCAAAGCACAATTGCAATTGCCACCCAGATAGCAGTTCTAAGCTCAACACCTTGCATTTTGCCAAGAGCAGCTTGCTTTTCTTTGATTTCATCAATATTGATTGAAACTTCTTGAGTCGGTTTAAAAAGAATTAAAATCAAGATACAGGTAAGAACGGAAGCAACTATTGATGGAGGTCCCATAACCTTAAACCAACCTAGCCAGCCTAAATCTACGCCAGCATAAGCAGCTGCAAGAGGGTTAATTACTGCATCACCAGTTAAAAATATCAAAGAAACAGGAACACTAGCTGCAAAAACTGTAAAGCCAACTTTAATCGCATCTTCTTTTGGCATATTAGCACCCTTAATAACAATAGCCATAACAGCCATAATCAAGAACGCACGAGGCCATGGGTGTGGAATTAAAAGACTTAGGATAAAAGTAAGAGCAAAAATTGAAATAATAATGCTTCGATAGCCAGTTACAAACTTGATAATAAAAGCATAAGCAATTCTTTCGCCTAGACCTGAATTTTTAACAGCACCAGCAATAAGGTATGCTCCCATTACAAGCCACATTGTAGAGCCAGACCAAGGTTTAAAAACTAAACTTGGCTCAGCAACACCAGTAATAATTAATGCCATGATATAAATACCACCAGTAAAGCCTGATTGTGCTACATTAGTTGCCCAAAATACAATAGTCATCATGGTTAAAGCTAATGTTGTTTGCGCTATCGGTGTTATATTTGGCAGAGGTGCAAATTGCAAAATTAAACCAACGGCAATACCTATAAGTAAATTTCTTGTTCTTTTATCCATATTATTTAACTCCCGTTTCTAAGACAAATGCCATAATCTTGTTAAGCTTACATAATAATGACAATACGTTAAATCATAAAATTAGCCAATAAAAAAAAGGAGGCACGATGCTCAGGCTTACTAGCTGAACAACGTGCCTGTTTCGGAGTTATTGATTACGCATTGTCTAGAGGAGGGACAGGCGGAATCACTTGCATGTTCTTAATTTTTTCATCATCTAATTTAAATTTCGGTGAAACATTAATTGTTTCAGTTGAACGCCATGAAAAAAAGCATTTATCACAAACGTACACTGTCCAAGCATTTCCAACCGGAGCATCAACCATTTTTCTTGCAGTATCACTGTCGCAACGTGGACACATCATAATATTTTTCTCCTTAAATTTCTTAAATTTGTTATTTCATCATACCACGAATAATTTCGTCCCATTTCTCTGTACCAACTGGCTTGCCTAAAAGCTCAACTTCACGAGGATTTGGTTCTGGAGCTTTTGGAGTTGTTGCATCAATAATCATCTTAGTGTGCATACCTGCAGGAACTGAAGATGGATCTAAAGGCATACCAGGGCAATTTGGGATAATTGCAACGTCTTTATCTGGTTTTA
>CAYJPK010000128.1:0-1376 GCA_964372035.1 uncultured Desulfovibrionaceae bacterium
ATGCAAAAGCAAACGGCTGAATTGTTTGTAGACTTTTCGCAAATTGGTGCTGATGTTAACAGCCCTGATACTCATAATGCTTTATTCTCACGTAATTTTGACAGTCAATATATCGGCACTGCAAATTCTAGGCTTGCAACGCTTACAGCTGAGGGCTTGCTACAACTTGGAATTGGTGCAGGAACTGCTTCAAATGCACTCAAGATAAATGATATTGCCTTTAAAAATTTGCGCTCTCGCTTCAATAATCCTCTATCGGGCTCAGGCATTGCCTATCTTGACGATGCGCAAAATCAAAATCAAGAATTATCCGCGAGCGGACTTTCCGCAGGTTCTGAGCAAAATTCTATCAAAAATGGGCTAGCTATTTGGGCAAATCCATTCTATAGCAATACGCAGATTAGCGGCTTTGATAGTGGTGCATTTGATACTGGATATGACAGCAATCTTGGTGGAATTTCTTTTGGTGCGGACTATACCTTTAACAATATGTATCGCTTTGGTATTGCCTTAAATGGTGGCGGTGGTTCATCAGAATCAAACGGAGATTTCAACAAAACCACTAATGATTTTGATTTTATTGGAGCTTCATTGTATGGCGCAATCTATCATAATAACTTCATTTTATCGGCTGATATAGGCTATACACATGTCAATAATGAAGTGGAACACTCATTGCCAAACACTCTTGGATTTTCACAAGCAAAGGCTGATATGGATACTGACGTTTTAACAGTTGGCACAGAACTTTCATATTTATTTGAAACGCAAATGCTTGATATTATGCCATATCTTGGTTTTAGATATACTAATATTTCAAGCTCTTCTTATGATGTAAAAGTAAATGATGCAACTGTTGTGCATACAGCAAGTGATAGTCAGGATATTTTCTCACTTCCTATCGGTGTTACTCTTTCAAAAGAGTTCACAACTGCAAGTGCTTGGAATATCACACCAAGTCTTGATCTTGGCATGACCTATTCTTTTGGTGATTTGGAAGCAACTGCGAAATCGTCAATCCCGACAGTAGCAACAAGTGCTACCTATAAGGTTGATAACGTGGATAGCTTTGCATTCAATGGTGGAATTGGGCTTCAAATTGCAAAGAATAATATAAACCTTGGCTTGAATTATGATTTACAAGCTTCAAAGCATGAAACAAGTCACGCTTTGCAAGCAACACTTAGATATGAATTTTAGAAAAAACTAATTTTCATTTGCAAGCAAACTAATAAAAGGCAGGGATAAAACTCTGCCTTTTTTTGTGTGATATGTGGTGGTAGGGAAATGTCTTGATGTGCCCTTACCAAAGCGAGTAAAACAACTTGCAAAATTATTTTTTGTCGAGTAAGGCAGAGTAAAGATTATTTGTATAA
>CAYJPK010000128.1:1476-4140 GCA_964372035.1 uncultured Desulfovibrionaceae bacterium
AAAGGATATTCTTATGGATTTTAGTGATAATGGACTCCATGCTTGGGAAGTAAATGTTGAATTTGGGGATAGTTATATGGGCGATGAATCAAATTATTTTCATTGTGATATTGTTCGACCTAATGTTGAGAACTTACTTGAAGTAAATGAAAATGACTTTGTGCTTGATATTGCATGTGGAATATGTGATTGCACATAAAACCACATAGGCTGTATATGTGGCTTTATGTGTGTTTGAGCAATTATAAGATTTCTGCGCAAGTTATTGAACAGAGGTCTTAAAAGAATAAAAATACATATTTTTTAATTTAGTATCTTATTCATACCATTGCGGTGATTTCTTATAAGTTTCATAACTTCCAACATCATGGCTATACATAACTTGAGCATTTAAAACTTTAGCCATTTCAGCAACACGCTCAAGATTTGCCTTATATGCAACAGGATCGACGCAAAGACCAGGTAATACAACCGGAGGTCCAACGTTTAATGCTGAATATGCAGCATCAGAAGTAATAATAAAATTACCATCACGTTCTGTTTTAATTATTAGACCTAAAACTCCTGGGGTATGTCCTCTTTGAATAAATAATTCAACATCTTCTGCTAATTTAGTATCTCTATCAATAAGAGTATAGTTAATGCCCTCAATATCTAAAAATTCAGGTTTCCAGTATGCACCACAAAAACCAGTATTATCTAGATTTACACCAACAAAGGCTTCTTGAGCCTCTGCTTTACTTATGAGCACATTTTTTCCAGCTTTTGTTCCTGCAAAATACTTAGTGTTTCCTGCATGATCATAGTGCAAGTGTGAAAGGATTAATAGATCTATGTCGGCAAAAGTAAGTCCAAGCTCTTTAAGTTTATCATCTAAGCGATTCGCTTTGTGAACTTGATAGCTTTTGTTCATTTCATCATTCCAATTTTCTTTGTAGTTTTGATCGCTTCCGGTATCATAAAGAACCTTGCCCAACTTCGGATGATCAATAAGAACACAATATCCTGGAATTGTAAGCTTTCTATTTTCAGCCGCAATTTCAGGGGTTTCAGGTGCAATAATTTCATTTCTTGGAACGTCCCATAAAGCCATTTCAATAATAGCAAATCTTGTTTTAGCCATCTTTTCAGTCTCCCTACAAATAATTTTTAAATTTAAAATTAACAAAAGATGAAAAGTTTAAATTTAATATGTCTAACCTAGCAAAATATATGCCAAAAAATAAAAAAAGATGGCACACAATTTGCTTGTGAAAGTTAAAACTAAATTTATAAGGGAGATTCATTATGTCAACAAAGGTTACTGTGAAATGGTCTATTTGGATTGGTGCATGCACTGGTGTTTATGTTTGGTTGTATTTACTAAGCCCGCTTGCACAATATGGTATTATTTGGGTGTCATTTATTGCACTTCCGATTTATTTTAATGGTGGAGCAAAGCGTGAGGAGTATTTCCATTATATATTCAGCTACATTACAGGAGTGGGCTGGGGTGTATTAATGCTGTATGTGACTGGAATGTTTGTAGAATCAATAGGTGCTGTTAATGCAACTGCGATTGTTGTAGCTATACTTACGGCAGCTTGTTGCTTCCATATGTTATTTCCTAATAAGTTATTTTTAAATAAAGTTCCTGCGATGTTTGGGGGAATTTCAGCTACATTTTCTCAAGGCGGTGAAAACATTGGACCTTTAATGATAACTCTTGTGCTTGGCACAACACTAGGTCTTATTTGCAATGAGGGGCTTAAGCTTAAAATTATTAATTCTGACTAAAACTTGAGATAAAAAAATAAAAAAACTCCGATTAGTCGGAGTTTTTTTTGTTCAAATTTTTGTATCATACTATAAAAATTATACTTTTAGAATAAATTTTTATACTTTGATAATTTTTTCAAATGGATAGACCACACTAAGTTTTTTGAATGTTTAAATTTAATCAACCTGAGTTAATTCGATGAGTTCCCAATTCTCAACTGCATCTTGAGTTGCTTTGACATAATTTAGCATGTGGTCATTATTCATATGAGCTTGCCAAGCCTCATGGCTTTCCCAATTTTCTTGTAAAACAAAACGGCTTGCATCATTATTATCTTCAAATAAATGGTAATTAATACAGCCATTTTCAGCTCTCGTAATTGGAATTAACTTAAGGATTTCCTCTTTTACAAATTCTTTTTGCTCGGCTTTAGCTTTTACGATTGCAACTAATGATAAAGTTTTCATGGTGTTATCTCCTGTTTTTTGTTTGTGGCATGTGGTGTGTTGTGAATATAAAGCCAAGGGCACAATGCCTTAAACTCAATTTTATCATACACAAATTCAACACAAATAATATTATTTTCGTTTGATAAAATTAATATGACACAAAAAAATAATTGCGCAATTATGGATTTTTTTATCCGTACTGACATATATGCCCGTGGTAATACGCTAGTTGGATTGTTATGTAAGCGGTTACTCCTAAATCATTCTTTTGACATGTGCTGTAAAGTGAACCATCAAAGAAGGCAAAATCATTTCTAGTCTTATAGAAATCAGCGTTTTTTTTATATGTAGTTATGCCAAACGCAAGCCTTGTCACTCTGGTGCCTTAGGTATATTACTAAATAGCTTTGGCAATGCTTCGCATACACAAAGCCAAAGCAAAGCAGAGCAAGTTCT
>CAYJPK010000129.1:0-4139 GCA_964372035.1 uncultured Desulfovibrionaceae bacterium
ACTAAATAAAATATAATTTGTGTAACCAGAGCAGCAATAGCCGTAATACTTAAAGCCGCTAGAAGAGCAGGGCGAAGAGCAGAATTAGCCGCACTAAGCTTATCAATCGAGGCAGCGCAGGTTTGCAGTTTCGCTGGCGAAATAACGCCAGAGATTCCAGCTGCAATAGCACTACCAGCTGCTATTAAAACACCTGAAGATTGAGAGCCTATTTGCTCAGCAGTGGCAATATGCAACTTCGTAAACATTGCAACGCCAGAAGATTGTGAACCGCTAATAAATCCGCCTAGTAGCCCCAAATAGGTTCCAACAAAAGGATAGGCCTGTCCGCATAAGTCGCCAACTACAATAGCAATGACTTCAATCATATTGTTAAATTTATTAGTTAAAACCCAGTCAGCATTTTTTCCGGAATGGTTCATAACATATGCAACAGCAAAGAACACAGAGGCAGAAATAAATGGTCGCCATGCTCTTTTTGCCGCAAGCCTAAGACTATCAGCAAAGAATTGATTAGGTTTTTTAATAAATGGATAGCAGATTAAAGTGGATAAGGTCACCCAAGTATAGGCTTGCCAAGTTAAACGTAATCTTTCAGGTGAATTAGGTATAATTTCAATCGGCATTGACCATGTTTTGAAGGTCAAGTCAAATAGTGGTAGGAATGGACTATTTAAAATTAGTGAAACTACAGTTAATAAAATCCACGGTGAACTTGCTACAAAAAGTGAGTGAGAAGCTTTTGCAAGCTTATCTTTTTCATCAAAAAATTCTTCACTATAAGTAGTTTTACCACTAAGTTTTACGTATAAAATAAGCCCAAGCGTCATGGCTATACCAGCAATAATTCCTGCAACAGTTATAATTCCAAAAATCGCCAAAATATAACAAGTTACACCAGCTAAAACACCGGAAATGATACTCGGCAAGCTGCCTTCTCGTAGCATTTTTAAGCCACCTCCCAAGTAAAGCAGGGCAAAGCTAACACTAATTGTCATAATTGGGCTATAGATAGCAAAGTCCTTACCAACACTACTAATTTGCGCTCCAGATAAAGTTGCGAAAACAACGGCCGGAGCTCCAAGCAATGCATAAATGCAAAGCCCTGTATATCCAAGTGCTGGCAATAAAATTGAAGCAGAAACTGAATATCCAAGTGCAATCATTATTGAGGGCATGATTGAAATTGAAGTTGCACCAAGTGAATTTAAAAGTACGCCAAAGGCCATATTAACAAGCAAAATCTGAATGGCTTTTTGACCAGGAGCAAGACCTTTAATGGCAGCAACTATTCTTGCAAGTGCTCCAGTTTGTTGCATAACGGTGATTTGGAAAATGCTTGCTACAAAAACTAAGGACACAGGAAACGAACCAATAATTCCAGCAATAGCAGAAGAAACAACGACTGTTGGTGACGTTTCAAAATATAAGCAAGCAATGAGCATAGCTACAATTAAGCCAACAACGCCTGAAATATCAGCAGCTTGTTTCATGCCTATTAATAAATAAGCCACAACAATAACTGGCAATAATGCTAGAAATAAAGAAAGAATCATTTGTGTTATCCTTATTTTATATCGAAAAAACCACTTACAGATTTAACAGAGATTACTTCAAATTGTGGAAGTTCTAAAGCTTTAAGTTCTTCTATTAAAAAACTTTTTTCCCTATTACTTAAGTCATTTTCTATATGAAGTTCTAGCTTGTCAATGTCAGTAAATCTAAGGCGAAAATTTGGAATTTGTATATATTTTTGATTTAAAAAATTATTAATAATGCTTTCGGCTTTTGCCAATTTTATGAGTTTATCATGACTTGGTGATAAGCCGTATGCAAATCGTGTTAGCATGCACGGGCGTGCAGCTTGTTCATAATTATCAAAGCCAATTTCTTTACCTATTCTGCGTAAATCATCTTTAGTTAAGTTTGTTTTTGCAAGTGGTGAATGGATACCAAGTTCTGCTAGCGCTTTTAAGCCAGGTCGATAAGTTCCAAGGTCAGAATGATTTGTACCATCGCATAAAGCATAGTCTTTGCAAAATTCTAAAAAGCTTGAAAAAATACGGTGCTTACAATGGTAACATCTGTCTTTAGCACCATTTTTTACAGCTTCAATAGATAGAGGATCGAGCTCAATAGTTATTAGCTCAAAGCCATTATCTTTTGCCCAAGTTTTGGCTTCATTTGTTTCAATTTCTGGTATATGAACACCTTGTGCATGAATTAAAATCGGCGAAAAAGCTAATAATTTTGATGCAAAGGCTAAAAATCTGCTATCAAGACCACCAGAAAAGGCAATATAAAATACATTGCCCTTACTGATGCTTTGCAAATATTCATTAAGTGGAATTAAGTCTTTATGCATGATTATATTTTTTTCCACACTATAGGCTTTTGCCAAGCGCAAAAATTGCACCATTTGGCGCATTTTCAAAAACTTTAGTACCATAGGCTAGGCTTTGCTTTTGAAGTAGCATGTGTGGCCATGGTCCAAAATGTGCCCCAAAGGCTTTAAGCATTGCAATTGCCGTAGGTGTGATGGTTTCGCCTTTTCCTGCAAATCCACAAACTGGAATACCTTCAAGTAAGCGCATTACAGCAGGTGCAGGGCTTGGAATCCAACCATGAGCACAGTAAATCGCTCCATCGCTAAGAGGTAACGGGCTACAAACTAAATAATCGGCTTGTAATTTTTCAAATAAAATACAGCTTAAGCACATGTCTAAAATACTATCGAGAGCTCCAACTTCATGGAAGCTGACTTCCTCAATTTTTTTGCCATGAACTTCACTTTCGGCTTTTGCGAGTAGAGTAAAAGCTGAAATAGAGAGATTTTTAGCAAAGTCGCTCATGTGACTATTAGAAATAATTAGCTTAATATCTTCCAAAGTGCGGTGTGCATGCTCATGAGGCAGATTAATTTCTGACATAAAACCAGAAATCGCATTTACACTTTTTGGCTTAAAAACTACAGAATTATCAAGTACACCAACATTTATCAACTTGACAGCGTCATTAATTTCTGCTTGGCTAAGCTCAAGAATTGAAATAAGGCCAGTTAAGAGCATGTCACCTGACAAGCCAGAATTTGCTCTAATTGTTAAAACTTTTTTGTTCTTTTGCATTATTGGTAATTGCAAGTTTTTAGCACTATTGCCATGTCCATGGGATTTAGCATGCTCATGGTTATGATGCTCATGAGAGTGGCTATGCCCATGATGATGCTCGTGATGTCCATGAGAATGACCGTGGCTATGTTCATGTGAATGTTTTTTATCATTTAGTGCAGCATCATACTGGTGTTCATGTTTATGTTCAGCGTCATGCTGATCTATTTTTTTGTGCATAAATTTACCACCCTAGCCGCAGCGCAAGCCGCACCGTAGCCGTTATCTATATTAAATACACCAATTCCAGGTGCACAACTAATCAACATGCTTGAAAGAGCTGACTTTCCACTTTCTGACATGCCATAACCAACAGCAGTTGGAACTGCAAAAAGTGGCTTTGGAGTAAGCCCACCAAGAACGGACGCAAGCGCTGCATCTAGTCCTGCTACAGCAATTACCACGTCATGCTTGTTGATTTCCTCAATTCTACTAGAAAGTCGCCACAGCCCTGCAACTCCACAATCTTCATATAGTGTGTATGGAATACCTAAGTAATACAAGGTTCTAGCTATCTCGTGTGATACATAAGCATCAGCAGTTCCAGCTGAAACAATAGCTATAGAGCCACAATCTCTTTTTGGCAAAGTATCACCAAAGGCAGTACGAGAAAGAGGGTCGTAATCTACAAAAGATTGCACTTCGCTAGAAAAAGAATAGAATACTTCTTCTTCAAGGCGAGTGAATAGAATTGCATGACCACTACCACGGCGAAATTCAGATAATAAGTTCTCGACAACTGATTTTGCCTTACCTTGACAAAAGACAGCTTCTGGAAGTCCTATCCTTGCTGTTCTTGCGTGGTCGAAAAGTACATTTTTCATTATTATATCCTAAGTCTTAGAAAGACGCAATTTTTTTGGAAATAGTAATTATATTAGGCTGTCTAGTCAAGTAATATTTGTTGTGAAGTTGTTTTATGATGCTTTGATTTGTTTGATTTTATTTTGCTTAATATTTTTGTTTTATTTT
>CAYJPK010000130.1:0-4040 GCA_964372035.1 uncultured Desulfovibrionaceae bacterium
TAATGGTGAGGTCAATATTGACCCATTTAGCCCAGCGGCTTTGGCAGCCTTTTCTTTTTGTTCATCACGAGCTTGCGTTGCTGCTTCTGTAACTGGTTTAGGTGATTCGATTTTTTCTGGCACTGGAGCTGGTTCTGGTTCAGCGATTTGTGGTGTGCTAGGTGATTTACTACTTCCTGCGCCCATGTTTATTCTCCTATAGTTTGAATTGTGTTTAGTTAAAAGTATATTTAGTTAAAATTCCGTCTACATATTTTATTCTATTATTTCTGTGCATTGCACATGATTTTTCGAGCGTTCCAATTTGCTCATAGCCGTGGCTTAGTGCAAAATTTATAGCATGCTTATATGGCTTTGGTGTAATACCGACCAAGCAAGTTAAAGCCTTCTCATTGCAAACTTGATTTAACCAGTGCTTTGCGATTTGGTTTTTATTGGCATAGGCTGACTTAAAAAAACAAAAATGCGACAAGGCACAAAGCCCTGTAAATCCGTTTAAAAATGCAATTGCAAGTGGAATATTGTTATGATGATAGTAATAAAAATAACGTGATTTTGAACTGCAATATCCTTTAAATTCTGCAAAATCAATATCTTGCCTGTCATAGAAAAAGACTTTAAGCAGGTTTTCATTTAACATGCTGTTATATATGCTTTTTAAATGAAAATCATAACTTTCACCAAAATTTTCATAATGCGCAGTTCGATATAATAATTCAAACATATAAGCACCTTATTGCCAATTTAAAATATTATATTCTGTCTTAGCCTTTGCTTGGGTATTACTATTAATTATTTCAGGTGCATAGAAGGTGAGTGCAAGTGAATCAGCGCAATCTGGCGAGGATTGTCCACGTGATTTCAAATCTTCTTTGCGTTCAAGCTGTAAGGCTCCTTTATCACTAAAACCATACTGAAGACCGCATAATTGTTCAGAAAGTTCAGCATCATTCGGAATTGCGCCATGGGTTAACCATTCACGCATTTTTGACCACATTTCAGCTCTACGATTTTTGAATTTTGCAGGATTGACGGCACTTGATCCGGCGATGGCATCAATCACATCAATGCCAAGTTGGCGAAGCCTATCCACAACACCAGCGCCAATGCCAATTCCATCAACAATGAGTATTTGCGGCATAAAATCTTGATATTCTTTAGCTATTATGTTTGAAAGACTCATCAAATCAAGCCCGCGATATTTAAGCTGATTAAAGCAAGTTAAGCCACAACGCTTGGTAATGACGCTTTGATCGCCGCCAAAACGAGCAACATCAACTGCCATTATGCGCACACCAGTAAAATTTTCAGGATATGAGCGAGTTCTGGCGTTATGCACAAGTTCATGGCTAATAAACTGATTGCCACTAAGCCTAGGAAATTCACCACGCACCCGCACTCGGACGAAATCGCTATCTTCGCCATAATCCTCAACCCAAGTTTGGATAAGTTTTTTATTAGTGATTTTCACCTTTCGGCTATCAATTCGCTTAGTAGCCCAGCGGTGGCTAAACTTGCCAAAACATTCACGAAATCTGCCAGCATTGCGAGTTGGGTTACCAAAGCAACACCATATTATTTGCGTATCATCATCTGTTAAAGCGCCCTCTGAAACCTCCCAAATTACATCAGGAATGGCGGAAGCTTCATCAAAAATTAGTAGCAAACGTCGCCCTTGATTATGCAGTCCTGCAAAGGCTTCTGTGTTACGCTCTGACCAAGGAATCATGTCAATTCGCCAAGTTTTTTCACGACCTTTTATACTGGAAATTAAGGCAGTTGCAGTGCAGTCAAACCAATCTTTACATACGCATAAGCGGTGCCATTTTGCAAGCTCTGCCCAAGTTTTTGTTTTGAGCTGATTTTCAGTATTTGCGGTCACAACGCCACGAGTATCAGGAAAGGTTGCCATTGCCCATAAAATAAT
Organism: uncultured Desulfovibrionaceae bacterium; assembly: GCA_964372035.1. Taxonomy (GTDB): domain Bacteria; phylum Desulfobacterota; class Desulfovibrionia; order Desulfovibrionales; family Desulfovibrionaceae; genus CAYJPK01. The sequence continues at coordinate 1,928 of CAYJPK010000130.1, forward strand.
CCATGAAACAAGGGCTGACTTGCCAACGCCATGCCCAGATGCAATTGCAAGTTTAAAAATACTCTGTAAATCTGCACCCTTATTTAGTGCATCAGCGATGTCACATAAAACTTCACGTTGCCACTCATCAGGTCCATTAGGGTAAGCCTTTAAGTCTCCATTTCCCCATTCAAAGGCGAAGAGTACAAAGCCTAAAGGGTCATTAACGTAAGAGCTTATTTGCTCTGCTAATTCACTACTTAAGCTTTTTGACACGTTTAACTCCGTCCTCTAAAATTGATGAAATGCAAATGTCAGCATTGATTTCAGTTTTTTTTGTGAACATTCCTAGGTGTTTACCCTCTGCTTCAAGACAGCGTAGAGCAGTACGCAAATCACCATTTTGCAACGCAATATCAGCTATTTCCTGTAAATTTTGCAAGATTTCTTCTTCTGTACGACCTTTTTCAAACTTTAGCTTTTTATCAACTTTGCTAGAATTATCAGAAATTATTTCAGGCGTGATTTTAGGAATTTCATCTTTATTTTTTAGTGCTTTTTTCATAATATTTACATTAGTTTTTATCATGATTTAACTTCATATTTAATAAATCATGGCGAGCTTGACAGCTATCTCTTGGCACATAATTTTCTTGCATTTCACGCCGAACTTCTCTAAGTTCTTTGCTAAGTTCGTGGCGTAAGTTCTCAATATTACGATTAATTATAGTAAGCGTACTTAAAAGATGCACAAAAAAAGTCTTTGCGCCGTAAGCTATAATTGCTAGTAAAATCGGTGATGCAAGTGCTGCTATTTGGAAGGCAATTGATGAAGTTGAATTTGACATTTTTTTACCTAATTTGCCTAAAATCCAAGCCCAAGAAGAGCAAACAATAATTTACTGATTTCTTCAATAACTGTTGGTGGTAGCTCAATTTGCGGAAAATATGTCGCAAGAAGCGGTCGCCCAACGATTTCAAAGGCAAATACAATTGCTAAAACCCAGCCCAAAAACGAGCGCCAAAGTCTAAGACGTGATGCAGGAGCGCCACCAAGTTCTATTTCATTAAGTTTATTTTGCGCCTTGGCTGACTCGCTTTTGTCTGGTAAGGTGCGATCGAGTACCTTTTCTATTACTGAACCTAAAATTGGGATTGCTGTTAAAAATGACATGGTAACTACCTATAATTATTTATATATTGCTGATATAACGTTGCAAGTCTAGTAAACGATTTAACCAACCAGCCTTAAAGGCTTTTAAGCTTGGTTTTTTTAAGATTAAATCATCATAAAAATCGGCTCGAACTGCTATAATTCCATGAGAAAGCAGGCTTAATTGTGTATTGTCTAAATGATTTATAGTAGCTCTTGTTTTTTTGCCGACTATTCCATCAACAGTCACGCTAACACCAGTTTCATTTAAAATTTCATTCAGCTTTCTTTGCAAAATAAGACTAGCTTGCTTAATCCCTAAATTAACTGATGCATCATAATGAGCAGTTGCAAGAGCTTGATTTAATTCAAATAGTTTTTGATTATCCCAAAAGCATTTTCTATAAATAATATCAGCTTCTTTTTTCGTCAGCGTCATAATATCGTTAGCATCGATTTTACCATTTTGATCAATATCGGCTAAAGCATGTTCTAAATTGCGCAAAAACCTTAAACTAATTCCGTAGTTTGTTGCGCCACCAGGATCGCTTGAGTGATTAACATATCCTCCCTCCCACTTACTAACGAATTTATGGGCGGTGTCGAAATTGCTTGTTCTTGAAATATCATTATTTGTTTGATTTGACATAAAGTACCTTGAGTTTGTTTAGATTATATGAAAAAAATTTAAGTATATTAAATTTAATATAATCAGAAAAAATTTTTAGGATAAAATTAAATCTAAGATTTAAGAAAGGAGTTTGAAAGCAGGATTTGAAAAACTAGTCTTGAATTGAGCTTTAAAAGTCACCCTCAAACTTGAATACAGTATAGCAAAAGATTTTTGCTTTTCAAGTAGTTGGTTTCTGCTATGTGCAGATGATTATTGAGTTTTTTTATTTGCATCTATGTTTTTTGTTTTTATTTTTTTGTTTTTTTGTGGAAAAACTTTTTTGTTTTTTTGTGGAAAAACTTTTTTGT
>CAYJPK010000131.1:0-3997 GCA_964372035.1 uncultured Desulfovibrionaceae bacterium
AGCACACGATTTTGACCCATTGCAATGCGTGAATCATACACCCCAAATATTTTTGAACCAGCTGGAATAATTAAATGTTTACCTGTTTTAGAATCATAAACATTGCGTGACACCTGCCCAATCACATTGCCAGGCAAGTCAGAATTAATTGCCGTTAGCATAATTGCAGGAATTACAGTTCCAGTTTTTAGCTCATAATTTGTGCCTGCACTGCGTGTGTGTTGCAAAGTCCATTCATTATTTTCAGAACGGCTAGAAAATCCCTCTTTTTCAACTCTTTCATCAATATTTGACGCAGAATTTTGGATTTTACGTTCAGATGCTGATACTTCGTGGAACACCGTGGAACTTTGTGGATTTTCCTTTGAATTATTGCGACTAATCGTGAAATTTAGCGAAGATTTAACAGCCTGCATTGCTTGCTGAAATCTTAATTGCTCAAGTTGGGCTTTTTGTTGACTAAAGGCAATTTCTTCTTGCGAAACACTTGGCTCAATTATTTGCGGAATTACAGCTTTTTCTTCTTTTTCTTTTGAAATTATACCACCATTAATATCTGACATATCCATAAGATTTTCAGTAGCTTGCATTACTTTTGCATTTTCAGCTTTTGGCTCTTCTTCCTTTTTTTCTGGAGTGGTAGAAATCGAAAAAACAAGCACCATTGCAAGCAACAAAGCACATAGCATAAGCACAATAAAAACAAACTTTTTATTGATGCCAGTTGTGCTAACGCTTGGAGTTATTTTCAATTCTTGTGGGTTATTGTCTTTCATTTTAAAGGCTCACGAGCTGACAATTTTTGCACAAAACCAAAGCGACTACCGTCTGAAATTTCAACTTGCAAATAAGCTTTATTTTCATCTTTTATTTTGTCTAAGACATAGCCAATACTTAAATTATTTGGCGTGCTTGTAATGCTAATGCCGTAGCCAGCTTGACGCAAAGCCTCTTCAAAACTTGTCATAAATACGCTATTTTCTAAATCAAAAAGCTGAAAACTAGTTTTAAGGCTTGGGTATCTTTTTTTAATTTCAGTTTGAGCAAGTTCTGCAAAAAGCTTGGCATCTTCTGGGTAATTTTTTGAAATGCCATCATAAGTTCTTAAACCGTTGTAATCCATAAAGCCTGTGTTTCTAGTTGCGCAAGCTGTGCTAAGAACTAGCAAGCAAATAATAAGTATTTTTTTCATATTATTACCTCTTTTCAATCACAACTTTTTCTTGATTACTGCCAACGCCTGCAATTAATACTGCCTCCTCAAAAAGTTCATCAACTATGATGGTTTTCTCGTTGATACGGTAATTAACAAGGACATCTTCATCATTAAAGCGCACCATTAGCACTGGCATTTCTTGAAGAGTTACAGGCATTTTTATAAAGGTCTGGTGATTATTGGAATAGACTTGGCTTGGACGGATTTTCTTAGAACCACTAATTTTGTAGTCAAAAAATAAATTTGCAATCTCAACTTGTTCACCTGTTGGAAGTTCAGCTTTTTTAAATTCAGCCTCTTTTTTATGTTCTGCTAATTGGGCTTTTATAGAGCGGTTAACATCGTTTGGATAGACAAAACCAACATAATTAACATGCCCTCTTTTTTGTGAGCGAAATTCTAAATGGTAAGCTCTTTTATTGGTAGTAATTACGGCTGTTGTGTGAAGTCCTGCATCAAAAGGTTTGATAATTAAGTGGGTTACAGTTGGCGTGCCTGCCTTTGCAATCGTGACTTGCCAGCGTGCAGTATCACCAAAAACTACGTCATTTAGTTCCTCGCCCTCATCAAATTCAATGTCAGTCACCATAAGAGGAGAGCAAATGATTGAGGGAATAGACATGCCATAAGCAAAGGTCACACGACCATTTTTCATAATCATTGGCTTAACATTTTTATCTTGAAAAGCCTTTGAAAGTGCCACCGCAACTTCTTCTTTTGGTGTTAAAATTAATTGCGTATCTGAAATAGTTAAATTATCAAAACTATTTTCTTCATTAAATTCTTCTGCAAATGCAAGTTGGCAATTCGCCATTAAAATAAACATAAAAACAATAATATTTTTCATAAAAAATCCTTTAATTTAAAACTTTTCCATAATTTATATCGGTGATAATGACACCGCCAGGGTTGTTAATAATTTCTTGTTCTGTCTTTGGTGGTACGATAATTAGCGAAAGCGTTGCTACATAATGCACAGTATCAATGCTATTTCCCATGTGATTTCGCATAGTTTCAATCCATGACACTCGCCAAGAATTGGCTGAAACTGGAAGTGGTAAACTCGTCACCTCAACTGAAACTAAGAGTTCCTTTGCACGCTCAAAGGGTGGATTTGTGTCATACCATTCACGAATAACACCACGAGCAGAACCGCCAATAAAGCTAGTTAGTTTAGTGATTAAACGCTTTTGCAACTGCAAGTCAGCCGTGACAGTTCGCCAATTTGTGATGGCATTTACAATTTCAGCTTGAATAAGCCTTTCTGGAACTTCGCCTGTTGTAATTAAGGGCTTAATCGCCGAGGCATTGCCAAGCTTATCGACTTCAACAATGTAGGGAATTATCTTGTTTTGCTTTAATTGTGCATAGTTAAGAGCAAGTGCACCAAGCAAGGCAATTACACATAAAAGCGAAAACACACGCCAAAAGGCAAGCGCAGAAATATACGAACCATAGCGTTCAAACCATTCTTCCTTTGCTTGTAGATATGGGCTAGTTATGGGAGTTTCAGCTTTCTTTTTAATTTTCTTCAACATCATTTGCCTCTAAATCTATATTTTTATTAGTTCTTTCAAAAATCCATTTGGCTTGCCAAGCATCACCATAGTTTTTTATGCAAGCTCTTAATTTTGTTAAATCTTCCTTACCGCTTGCACCAACAAAGCAAAGTTGTGTATCGCTTAAAGCAAGGCTAACTTGCCTGCGTCCCTCACGCTGAATGAAGTAATATTCTCGCTTTGGAATTAGGTTTTTCACAATTTGACGCTCAACTTCATTAACTCCAATATTTTCATATAGTTGTTTTGAAACTGGATCGTCTGCCTTGTCGTTTGCTAAAAGCACAATATTGACGGTATTTTCGATAATCACGTCCATAATTCCTGAACGTGCCAAGTCAGATAAGTTTTGAGTTGCAAGAATAACTGCACAATTTTTCTTACGAAAATCCTTTAGCCATTCCCTAATTTTGCTTGCAAAAAAGCTATGCCCAAGCATGAGCCAAGCCTCGTCTAAAATCAAAATACTAGGCTGACCATTTAAAGATTTTTCAATGCGATTAAATAGATACAACAAAACTGGCAAGAGATTTTTCTCGCCCATGCTCATTAAGGTTTCAATCTCAAAAACAGTAAAATTTGACTTGCCAAGCCCATCAACTTTTGCATCAAGTAAAAGTCCCATTCCACCATCTTCAGTATAATGTTTAAGAGCTTCTTTCACCTCAAAACTTTGCACCTGCACCACAAACATTGATAAGGTTCTCATATGCTTAGGCATACTTGCAAGTTGCAAAATCGCCTTGTGAATTGCCGTTCTATGCCCAGGCAAAACTGTGAGCGGAGCTAACGCCAAACAGGCTTCAATAAATTCTTCTGCCCTTGCTCTTTCTGCCTGCGTGTCAATGAATTGCAAGGGGCTAAAATTTGGGCTTTCCTCACTTCCAATATCATAATGCAAACCACCAACGGCATAAGTTAAGGCTTCTAAACTATTGCCCTTATCGAACGCAAATACTTGAGCATTTTTATAACGTAAAAACTGCGCTGCCATGATTGCAAGTAGCGTTGATTTACCAGAGCCAGTACCGCCAGCAATTAAGGTATGAGCAATATCGCCAGAGTGTAAATTTAGGCGAAATGGCGTTGAATTATCAGTTTGACAAATCATAAGCGGTGGTGATTTTGGAGGATAAAAGGGGCATGGATTATGCTCAAGTCCTGCAAAGGGGCTATGAAGTGGCAAGAAATCCGCTAGGTTCAAAGTAGTTATAATTGGACG
>CAYJPK010000132.1:0-3983 GCA_964372035.1 uncultured Desulfovibrionaceae bacterium
AAAAGTGCGTAACGCACCGTGAGAGTCCATGTTTTTAAAAAGTTAAATTTGGCATAGTTTTAGCATGGTAGTATAATTAGTTTTGCTGAATAAAAGAATAGTCTCTCACGCCAAGTTTACGTAGTTACTCGTAGCTCGTAAACGTAAACTAATGGCTGAGAGTGGCAAAACTTGAGCTTGATTTGTCTAGTAAAAACTACAAAAATGTAATTTTGCAAGATGCACTATAATAACATTATGTTATATGCAAAAATTACAAATATTAAAAGTTTTTTGAAAAGGTATGTAGGGGTTTTTCGACATAAAGGTGAACGAAGTGAACAAAGGCTTTAGCGAGTGAAGCGTGAACTTGTTCATGCAAACTCGGCTTTGTGTATGCGAAGCATTGCCAAAGCTAATATTTAAAGTAAAGACTTTTTTACAAAAAAGTTTTTCCACAAAAATCAAAAAATATAATAAAAACTAAAAAAAGCTTTGTGTATGCGAAGCATTGCCAAAGCTAATATATAAAATGGATACATATGGAATGAATGAAAACAATATTATAGAAGTAAAAGATTTAAGCGTTAAGTTTGAGACCTCGGAATACAGTGTTGAAGCAGTTAAAAATTTACATTTTAGTGTAAAAGCTGGTGAAGTTCTTTCGATAGTAGGCGAATCTGGTTCTGGCAAGAGCGTAACTTCCTTATCTTTAATGCGTTTAATTGAGCATGGTGGCGGTCAAATCACAAGTGGTGCGATGAATTTTAGACGCCGTAGTGGTGAAATTCTTGATTTGTGCAAGGCAAATGACAAGACAATGCGTGCTATACGTGGTGGCGAAATTTCCATGATATTTCAAGAGCCTATGACTTCTTTAAATCCTGTTTTCACAGTTGGAACACAAATAGCAGAGGCGATTAGCTTACACCAAGACATGAGCCGAAGTTCAGCCATGGCAGAAGCACTTAGAATGTTAGAGCTAGTGCGTATTCCAGAAGCAAAGCAAGTTTTAACTCGTTATCCTCACCAATTATCAGGCGGAATGCGCCAACGTGTAATGATTGCTATGGCGCTATCTTGCAAACCGTCATTGCTTATTGCGGACGAGCCGACAACTGCGCTTGACGTTACAATTCAAGCTCAAATTTTACAATTAATTCGGTCGCTTCAAGAAGAAATGAATATGGGCGTAATTTTTATTACGCATGATATGGGTGTTGTGGCGGAAATTTCAGACCGAGTGCTTGTAATGTATCGTGGTGACATGGTGGAAGAGGGAACATGCGAGCAGGTTTTCCATAATCCAACTGCAACTTATACAAAGAATTTATTGTCAGCGGTGCCGATTTTAGGCTCAATGAATGGTACAGATTATCCAGAGCGTTTCACCTTAATTGGCGAAAATGAAAGTTCAAGTGAGCAAGCGACAAATACAGTGCAAACAGGGGCTGATCCAGTTTTAAAACTAGAGAAATTGACAACACGTTTTGATGTTGAAACAAGTTTATTTGGTAAGGTTAAGCGTAGAGTTCATGCCGTTGAAGAGGTGAGTTTAGAGCTTTATCCAGGTGAAACTTTGGGATTAGTTGGCGAATCTGGTTGTGGTAAATCAACAATTGGTCGTTCAATTATTGGCTTAGAAAATCCGCTTGCTGGCAAGATAATGTTCCAAGGGCAGAATTTACGAGAGCTTGACCATAGCACAGTGCAATCACTTCGCCGTAACATTCAATATGTATTCCAAGATCCATATGCCTCGCTTGACCCACGCTTAACAGTTGGTTTTTCAATAATGGAACCGCTTTTAATCCATAAAATTTGCTCAAAAGCAGAAGCGCTTGAAAAGGTGAAATGGCTAATGGAAAAATGCGGGCTAGATCCTGCTTATATTCACCGTTATCCGCATGAATTTTCTGGCGGTCAGCGTCAACGCATATGCATAGCACGTGCACTTGCAATGAATCCAAAGGTGATTATTGCTGATGAATCAGTATCAGCTCTTGACGTATCGGTTCGAGCGCAAATAGTTAATTTACTTTTAGATTTACAGGCAGAGCTTGGGCTAGCCTATATCTTTATTTCACATGATATGGCTGTTATTGAGCGAGTTTGCCATAGGGTAGCTGTAATGTACCTTGGGCAAATTGTTGAGCTTGGCAATCGTCGTGATGTGTTTGAAAATCCGCAGCACCCTTATACAAAACGTTTAATGAGTGCTGTTCCAATTCCAGATCCAACACGTCGCACAATGTCAAGAAATCTTTTAACAGGGGAGATACCAAGCCCTGTTCATAGCGCAGACTATGTACCACAAATACATGAATATAAAGAGTTTAGCTCTGGTCATTTTGTGGCGCAAAGCGAATATAGTCTTTAATAAACTTTTTTAGGGAGAAAACATGTTAAACAAATTTAAGTTACTTAGTTTAAGTTTAGTAATGTTAGGCTTAAGTGTTGTACCAGCGCTTGCTGCAAAAGATGTAGTAGTTGCTGTTCCATCAACATTTACAACAACTGATCCGTGGGACGCTAATGACACCTTGTCACAAGCAGTTGCAAAATCATTTTATCAAGGTCTTTTTGGCTTTAACGAAAAAATGGAATTACAACCAGTTTTAGCAGAGTCATATGAGGTTACTCCAGATGGTTTAGAGTACACCATGAAATTACGCAAAGGCGTTAAATTCCATGATGGTACAGATTTTAAAGCAGACGCAGTTAAAGCGAATTTTGACCGTGTAACAAATCCGGAAAACAAATTAAAGCGTCATAATTTATACTCAAACGTTGGCAAAACAGAAGTGATTGACGATTATACCGTTAAATTCACACTTAAAAAGCCATTCTCACCATTTATTAACCAATTAGCTCACCCATCAGCAGTTATGATTTCTCCTACTGCGCTTAAAAAATATGGTAAAGACATTGCTTTCAACCCAGTTGGAACAGGTCCTTTTGAGTTTGTTGAGTGGAACCAAACTGACCACATGTTAGTTAAGAAAAATGCAAATTACTGGAAAGCTGGCTTACCAAAAGTTGACAGCATTAAATGGATTCCAGTTGTAGATAACAATGCTCGTTCAGCAATGATTCGCACCGGCGAAGCGCACTTTACTTACCCATTACCATATGAGCAAGCTAAAGTTGTTGAAAAAGAAGCTGGCATTGACGTAGTTGGCGCACCATCAATTGTGCACCGCTACTTATCAATGAACATGAACCAAAAACCATTTAATGACCCTAAAGTTCGTCAAGCAATCAACTATGCTATCAATAAAGAAGCATTAGCAAAAGTTGCATTTAGTGGTCATGCTATTCCTGCTGAAGGTGTTTTACCGCAAGGCGTTGATTATAATGTAAAATTAGGTCCATGGCCTCATGATGTTAAAAAAGCAAAAGAATTATTAGCAGAAGCTGGTTATCCTAATGGCTTTGAAACAACTTTATGGTCAGCTTATAACCATACAACAGCGCAAAAAGTTATTCAGTTCATTCAACAACAATTAGCACAAGTTGGCATTAAAGCTCAAGTTCAAGCTTTAGAAGCTGGTCAACGTGTTGAGCGTGTTGAAAGTGCGCAAGATCCTAAAACAGCTCCAGTTCGCATCTATTATGTTGGCTGGTCATCATCAACAGGTGAAGCTGACTGGGCTCTTCGTCCACTCTTACACGGCGAATATTCACCACCAAGACAGTTCAACACAGCTTATTACAACAATCCAAAAGTAAACGCTGGTATTGATAAAGCTTTAGTTGTAACTGATAGAGCTGAAAAAGCTAAGATTTATAAAGAAGTTCAAGAAGAAATCTGGAAAGATGCACCTTGGGCATTCTTAGTAACAGAAAAATTATTATATGCAAAAAATAAAGATTTATCAGGTTTTTATGTAATGCCAGATGCTTCATTCTACTTTGAAGCAGTTGATATGAAGTAATAGTTTTATACTTTTGTAAGCTACTATTTTATGATTTATTATATAGTAGTAGCTTACATCTAGTTA
>CAYJPK010000133.1:0-3889 GCA_964372035.1 uncultured Desulfovibrionaceae bacterium
AAGTGTGACTTTGCTTACCTTGATGGTAGTGATGTCAACTTAAAATACTATAGTTTAGTGGAAGTATTTTATTTAAATAAAAAATGGAGAAACTCATGTTATCAAGATTACTTTTTATAGCTTTATTATTAATCACTCTTCCAGCGTGTGATGCTTTTGAATCACAAAAAACAGCTGTCATTGATGTAAAAAAGGTATTAACAAGTGGAACAAACCCTCAAAAAGCTCAAGATCAAATTAAAAAAGCACAAGAAGTTTTGCAGTATAACCTCAATGTAATTAATCAAAAACTTAGCAACTATAAAAATAAAGAGCTTGCAAATGCTTATGGACAAGAAGCAGCTCGTCAACTTCAAGAGCAAATGGTAGCATATGAGCAAGCAGCTTTACAAGCTATTGGTAAAGCACTTGGCGATGTAGTTAAAGAACAGCAAGATAATTATGACTTTATTGTTAATAGTGCAAACATGATGCATGCAAATCCAAAACATGATATAACTAATCTTATTATAGAAAGGCTAAATGCTATTGCAGTTGTGCTTCCTAATATTCCATCAAAGATTGATAATCCACACATTCCAGAAGAGCCTAAAGTAGAAGCTCCTGCTAAAGAAGAATCAAAACCAGCTCCTAAATAAGATATATTATATATTTCTGATAGTTATAAAAATATTTCCATAGTGCTTTAGTGTGCTATGGAAATATTTTTTGTTTTATGGGCTAAATTTACAATTGACTTTGCATTAAATTTTATTTATTTTTCACCTCGTAAAGTGTTTATCAACTTAATAGGGAATCTCGTGTAAATCGAGAACGGACCCGCCGCCGTAAATCGCATATAAAACCTTTTTAACATAGCCACTGAATATATTTTGGGAAGGCAAAAAGGCGCGAAAGTCGGAAGACCTACTTTATGATGTCAATGCACAAGTCAATAGCAACGGGCATTTGCTATGTGATTATTCAAAAGAATAATTTCCTCTTTTTAAGTTCAATGCGGGTATTATATTGAACTTATCTTTTATTTTACGCCGTAATTTTAAGGATATATTTTATGTACTTTACTACCATTGTAAAGCGTGATGGTCGCACGGTTGATTTTGATGCGTCAAAAATTACTGCCGCCTTGTTAAAAGCAGGTAAGTCAACTGCTGAATTTGAAGAACGTGAAGCAAGGCGTTTAACATTGCAAGTTTTAAGTCTTGGAAAAGCTGCAAGGCTACCTGAAAGCGTTGAGGTTGAAGTTGTTCAAGATATTGTTGAACAGGTTTTGCTAGATTCGCCATACAGGGCAACAGCAAAAGCTTATATTCTGTATCGTGAGCAAAGAGCACAACTTCGAAGAATTAAAACAAAAATGAATTTAGATTTAATGGAAGGCTATTTAAATAAACTTGATTGGCGAGTGCGTGAAAATAGCAATATGGGCTATTCACTCCAAGGTTTAAACAACTACATTTCTTCAGAAATTACCTCTGAATATTGGCTAAATAGAATTTATACACCAATCATTCGTGATGCTCATTCTGAAGGTGATTTGCATATCCACGATTTAAATCTTTTATCTGTTTATTGTGTAGGTTGGGATCTGGCAGATCTTTTGCGTGAGGGGTATAAAGGCATTTCAGGCAATGTTGAAAGCGCACCTGCAAGGCACTTACGCACGGCACTTGGGCAATTAGTGAATTTTTTCTATACCTTACAAGGTGAAGCTTCTGGGGCTCAAGCTGTTTCAAGCTTTGACAGCTATTTAGCACCATTCATTAGATATGATAATCTAAGTTATAAGGAAGTTAAGCAAGCATTACAAGAGTTTGTATTTAATATAAATGTGCCAACTCGAGTTGGCTTTCAAACTCCGTTTACTAATATTACTCTTGATTTACATGTTCCACAAATGCTTAAAAATACACCAGTTATTATTGGTGGAAAAGATCAAGAAGAAGTTTATGGCGACTTTCAAAATGAAATGGATATGATAAATCAAGCCTTTGCAGAAGTTATGATGGAAGGTGATAACAAGGGTAGAGTTTTCACTTTTCCGATCCCTACATATAACATCACAAAGGATTTTGACTGGAATAATCCAAAATATGAAGCAATTTGGAAAATGACAGGTCGTTACGGAATTCCGTATTTTTCAAATTTTGTTAATTCAGATATGTCACCTGAAGATGCGAGATCAATGTGTTGTAGGTTGCGCTTGGATAACAGAGAGCTTCGCAAGCGTGGTGGTGGTCTTTTTGGCGCAAATCCACTTACAGGGTCAATTGGAGTTGTAACAATAAACTTACCTCGGCTTGGCTATACTGCAAATAATGAAAATGAGTTTTTTGAAAAACTCGATAGATTAATGGTGATTGCAAAGGATAGCCTTGAAATTAAACGTAAAGAGCTTGAAGAATTAACAGAAAAAGGGCTTTATCCATATACAAATTTTTACCTACGTGATGTTAAAGCTCGCACCAATAACTATTGGAGTAATCATTTTTCAACTATTGGCTTAGTTGGAATGAATGAAGCTTGTATTAATTTATTTGCTGAAGGTATTGCTAGTGATAAGGGGCAAGAATTTAGCTTAAATGTATTAGCGCATATGCGTGAAAAATTAGCTGAGTTTCAAGAAGAAACAGGGGTTTTCTTCAACCTAGAAGCAACTCCAGCAGAAGGCACAAGCTACAGGTTAGCAAAGTTAGACCAAAAAAAATACCCTAACATTATCTTTGCTAATGGTGAATCTAGTGCTAAAACACCATACTATACAAATTCAACACATCTTCCTGTAGGCTATTCTTCTGACATATTTGATGTTCTTGACTTGCAAGATAAATTGCAAGCAAGTTATACAGGTGGAACAGTTCTACATGGTTTTTTAGGCGAAGAAGTAAAAGATACTGTTACAGTAAGGCAAATAATTAAAACTATAACCAGTAATTACACCTTGCCTTATTTTACCTTGACTCCAACTTTTAGTATTTGCGTAGAGCACGGGTATTTGCAAGGAGAGCAAGAAACTTGCCCAAATTGTAATGCACAAACAGAAATCTATTCGAGAGTTGTTGGTTATTTACGACCTGTTAACCGTTGGAATGATGCAAAGCAAGAAGAATATGGCGATAGAATAACATATACGGTGCAACAAGCACAATAATTTTAAAAAAGAGGCTGTAACTTTTTAGGGTTACAGCCTTTAAGGTCAAATAATATGCAAATTGGTGGTTTTTTGCAGACAAGCTTTATTGATTTTCCAGAAAAAATTAGCGCAGTAATTTTTACGAAAGGCTGTAATTTTAAATGTCCATATTGTCACAATCCTGAACTAATTAATAATGCACAAACTTATGATACAGATGATATATTAAGTTTATTATATAAAAAAAAGAATATATTACAAGGTGTTGTGATTAGTGGTGGGGAGCCAACTCTGCACGATGATTTAGAGGATTTTTGCCAAGAAATAAAAAAAATGAATTACCACGTAAAACTAGATACTAATGGTTCAAATCCAAAAAAAATCAAAAAATTAATTGATAGTGACCTAGTTGACTACATGGCTATGGACATTAAAGCAAATCCAAAAAAATACCCTGAGGAAATATCAAATAAATATAATGACAATATCTTTGAAAGTCTTGAAATTATACGTAAAAGTAATAAAAAACATGAATTTAGAATTCCATGTGTTTATCCTTTCATAGATGAAGATGCATTGATCCAAATATTGAAGTTTACACAGGACTCAAAGGTATATTTGCAAAAGGTTAATATCGGATCTGTTTTGGATAAACAATATTTCAACAAAAATGGTAGAGCCTTAAGTGAAAATGAAATTAATGATCTTTATTCATCAGTTAAAACAAAAAGTAAATTTTGCTATGTACGTTAGTTA
>CAYJPK010000134.1:0-1324 GCA_964372035.1 uncultured Desulfovibrionaceae bacterium
CCATCAAGTTTTTCATATCATAAATGTCTGAATTAACTATGGCAAAAAATATATTGATTTAATTATATTAGTTTAGACCATCAGTAATTTTTGACTTAATAAACTCAATCAAATCTTCTTTAATATACCATACTTCACGACCAACTCTATATGCGCCCTTAGGCCCTTTGTTGTCACAATCTAAATTTGCCATCGTTCTTGAATTTAGCATTCCGTATGTAAGAGCACTAACATTTTTTCGTGGTAGACATGGCGGCAAGGTTCTTTCGAGCAAGTCGATAATATTTTCAGTTGAACTATTCTTCATTTTGTTAACTCCAAATTTAGTGTCACCACTTGGTGCAAACAATAAATGGATAGATAAAAAATAACAGATTTGACTTAAGGCTTAAGCATATTAGAGTTAAGCAAATTCAAAAAAAATATGGTTTTTTCTAAATTTGATTTTTATAACCCTAGGCTTTGCTGATTTTAATTTGCAGTTAAATGCTTGGCAGTAACTACTGTTTATCCAAATAAAAGAGACACAGCTTAGACTTAAATAAATTTTAAGATCGGTTTGCGGCATAAATGACAACAATATTAAATAATGCAAAACTCAATCAAAAATAAGGACAATTTGATGCTATAGAATAAAAAATATTTTTTATGACTTTTTGTCGTAAAAGACTAAAATTATCAATAAATTTTGTTCAAAAAAATATATAATTATATTAATATTTTATAATTGCCTTGAATTTACTTGCTTTGGGTATAAATATTTATGCAGAGTGGGATAAAATATCTAAAAAATCAATTTTTAGCACTTAAATTTGTTTAAACACAATAGGTTTAATGCTCAATAATTTTGGATTTATAATTAATTTGATAAGTGATCTAATCTTATAATTTATTTTTGTTTTTATTTTAGCAACAAAATTTTCTTAAATTTAAATGTCAATATAATCACTATGTGACGTAAAAAAAATACATTAGCTAGGCTTAAAATCTTGCTTAAGTTTCTGCAATTTACTAATGAATTTTTTTGTATCTAAAAAGTAGTTAGGGTAAGCTTTTTTAATTTGCGACAAGTTTCCAGCAGAGATTAAAACAACAGCAAAGTCGTTATTATTTCTTTTTCTTTCTTCTTCTAAAGTGTATAAGCTTTCGGCTTTTTCAAGTTGTGACGCCGGGAATGCTGAAAGGGAAATTTGATTTGTTCGTAAATCAAGCTCCATCAAGTGATAGCCAGAGGAGTCTTTAGATGAAACTTCAATTTGTTTTGCTGAAATTGCAAGACCAGAAAGCTTTTGAGAGATTCTTAGCTCATTTTCAAGATGCTCTA
>CAYJPK010000134.1:1334-3884 GCA_964372035.1 uncultured Desulfovibrionaceae bacterium
AAGTTCAGTATAATCAGTATCAACCTCTTTTGCCTGTTCAGACAAAGCAAAAAGACGGCTACTTAACTTAAAGAACTCCTTAAACTGTTCACTACCATCACCAGTTTTAAATGAAGATTTTTCGACAATTCCAAGTGTTTCTACGGCTGTAGCCCAAGAGTGTTGCAAATCCGTACGAATTTGTAATTCCATGCGTAAGTCATTAAGTTCAGGGTGCGAGTTATTATTGTATTTGAACACCTGATGCAAGCTTCTATAGCCATCGCTTTTAGGTTCTTTAATGTAATCTTTTGGCGGAAGTATCAATTCATGTTTGAAGGTTTTCGACCTAAAAAAACGCTTATGCAAAGAGTAAACATCAGAAATATCGTCAACAATAATACGAAAACCGCAAATATCTTGCATCCGGTCTAAGTTCATGTTTGGAAAACGTCTTAATTTGCTAATAATAGATGGTACACGCTTTAACCTTTGTGCAACAAGCGCCTTTGAATAATGCTTTTTAATTATATTTCTAAAATATGCTTGAAAAGTATTAATTGGGTATGAGTGGAGTTGCCTCCATTGCGAAAGAGTAGCCATCGCAAGACTAAAATCTTCAGGGCTGCTATCAATATTACGTAAAATATCACCAGCACGTCTAATGCTTTTCTTGCTTGGTATAATAATTTGCTCTTCCACTTTAGTTGCTCCGTATTTTTTTATAAAACGAAAAACAGAAATAATCAACTGCTCAAATGCTAATAATTCGAGCTAAACAGCCTGAACAAATACATATAAAAACAACTAATCCTCACAACTAGAGTCATCTTTAGCAGTATCAATGGCAATATCAACACATTCATCTATAACACTTGCGGCTTTTTTTACAGATTCATCAGCCAAATGTGCATAGCGTTGTGTCATTTGTGGGCTTTCATGGGTCATGAGCCTTTGCAGTGTAAACAAGTCAACCTTTCCACTACTAGCGAGCCACGATGCGTAAGTATGACGCAAACCATGTAAAGGGCGAAAATCATCTGGTAGCATTGCTTTAGCTTTGATACGCTTTAAAAAAGCCCTACACTCTGTTCTTTTGGCTCCTGTTTTTGGGTTTGGAAATAAATAGTTACTGGCTTGTGGCTTTATAGCTTCTAATACCTTTCTGGCAGCTTGCGTCATAGGTATAGTAGTTGTTTTACCGCTTTTTGCTTCTTCACCACGTAAAATTATATGTCCATTTTTGAAATCTAAATCTTGCCATTGTAGTCCAAATAATGCACCACGTCTCATGCCAGTAAATATAGCTAGACGCATCATACTAGCAAGGTTTTGATCTTGATCTTCATCTAAAGCAATAAATAAAGCCTTAGCCTGCTCAGTACTTAAACACTCAGTCTTGTCGTTATCAACTTTTGGCATTTCAAAACGCAAGCCTCTTGGCTGCTCAATTAATTCCTGCTTGATACCAAAATTTACTATTCGTCTTAACAATTCAATTACATTACGCACTGTTTGGGCTGTTTTACCGCTTTCTTGTAATTTTTTCGCTACTACTGATACTTCATGAGTTCTTATTGTTTCTGGTAAGCGTTCATGCAATTCACTAAAATGTTTAAAATTAGTATTGTCAGTAGGACGATTAGCATAGCTGCCTTTTTGTTCTTGATAAATAGAAAACAACTTCAAAATTGTAGGCTTTGATTGCTCGAAGTCTTTTTTCTGCTTTGCAAGCATTCTCTTCTCAGCAAGAGTAGATTCTCCAACACCAGTTCGATGGGACTCCCTAAGCTTAGCAAGCTCTGTTCTTGCTTTAGCTACAGTCCAGCCTTGAGTTGCCCAACCTAAGCCCTCTTCAATTTGCCTACCATTAACTGAAAAACGCAAGGTAAAATAGGTGTCAGGTCTTACACCATTTTTGCGAGTTTCATGCTCACGAGTTCTAATCCCAGGTTCAATAGTCTTCCATTTATATGCCATTTTGCTCTCGCGTATGCCTAGTTTATCTTTTAATAGCAATCAAAAACAGCTCAAAAGTTGTCCCTAATCTGTCCCTAGTTTGGGCATGAAGCAGGGTGTTTTTGAGTGAAATTGTGTGAAGATATAATTTCATATAAACTGTTGACCTGTCAAGGTAAAATGTGCTTTTATGATGCTTAGTGAAAACATGTGAAATAGCCAAAAATAGCCTAGTTTTAGTCTCATAACCCGAAGGCCGTAGGTTCAAATCCTGCCCCCGCCACCAAAACAAAAATTATCTATACGATATATCAAGTCCCTTTTAGGAGTTCCTAAGAGGGACTTTTTTTATGGTTAAAACACATTTTTACCAAAAAATCAACGTTAGCAAACGTAGTGATTTTTTGCGTCTACGTAGCTACAACACACAAAAATACCTCAAAAAATATTTCATCAGGGAATAACCATCGAAACAATGACGAAACAGTTTTTAACTGTCTACGTGCGTAGTTTAAATTACGGTGGTTCGCATGTACTGATGAGTCAGCCACTCAAATACAAAACTATAAGGAAAAATTATAGGAAAATTCAAAGCTTAGAAAAAGCAAAAAG
>CAYJPK010000135.1:0-3883 GCA_964372035.1 uncultured Desulfovibrionaceae bacterium
GTGGCTTAGCCACGCAGGCACGCTCACTCCAAACACCCTTGCGGGACGCTAGAAGTAAATTCTAGCTTGTTTTACGTGGCGCAAATTTTTTGCTTATGCAAAAACTTTGTAAGCTGATGATGAAAAATCATCTCATGATGTCATAAAAATGCAAGAAAAGTAAACTCTGTTTCCTGCTTTATTGCATTTTTATTTGCTTATTTTGGCTAGCAAGTTATTTTATTGTAATATGTTATACTATTTTTCATCATCAACTATACAATTTGATCTATAACTCTTGTGAGCTTTGCTCTGCTCCATTGTCACGCAAAAGTTGCGCCACTTTATCTTGCTTGCCTTCAATTGCATAATCAAGTGCGCTTGAAGCGTCTGCCGCTTTTGCATGAATATCTGCACCGTTTTCAATTAAAAGCTTTACAATCTCATAATAACCATTGAATGATGCGAGCATTAATGCTGTTATATTGTGCTTTGCTTTTTCATTCACATCAACTTTATTTTTTACAAACAAATCAACTAGTTCTAAATGTCCGCCAAGTGCAGCCAACATAAAAGCCGTGCGTAAATGAATTTCTTTAATATGAATATTAGCCTTATTTGCAATTAGTAGCTCAGCTAGCCCCTTATTGCCAAGGCTTGCGGCAAGCATAAGCGCCGTTGCATTATTATTATTTTTTGCATCAATATCAGCTCCATTTTGAATTAATTCCTTAACGAGCTCCAAATTCTCATTTTGAACTGCATACATCAAGGCATTCCAACCATCTTTATCCTTTATATTTAAGTCAGCCTTATTATCCATAAGAACTTTGGCTAGCTCAGGTTTATTAACATAAACTGCTAAAATCAAAGCAGTGTAACCATTACTATCTTGTTCATTAATATTGATTTTATTTGTTAGAGATTTTTCCAAAGCAACTATATCATTTTGCCTAACGGCATCATGAAGTTCGTATATTTTTGCTAGTTCATTAGCTACAACCGGAAATGAAACTAAGCTAAACACTAAAAAGAATAAAATAATTTTTCGCATAAGCACTCCATTTATATTTAACAAAAAAGGTAAAAAACAATATAAAGATTATAATTTGAATTATAATATAGCAAAAAAAAATACTTTATGCAATCAGCAAGATTTCCTGATTATCGTCTTTTTTTTAAATATTTCAGCATAAAAAGCCCCCAGGACTCCCCTATTTGATATACAATTAAAGCTTAGTCTATACACGTTTTAGCCTAGAGATTGTTATATTTATCACAAATTTAAAAATTACTTGACGGATTTTTATTTTATTATACTATAAAAGATAGTGTATGAAATTTTCAACACGACATCATAATTTTATTAGAGGGTTTTAGAATGGCTACAGAATCAAAAGCGAACCCAGCACCACTTGGACTTGCTGGCTTTGGAATGACAACAATTTTACTCAACATTCATAATGCTGGTTTTTTTGAACTTAATGTTATGATTATGGGTATGGGCATCTTTTTTGGCGGTATCGCACAGTTAATCGCTGGCTGTTTAGAATGGGCTAAAGGTAATACTTTTGGCACAACTGCTTTTGCAGCCTATGGTGCTTTTTGGCTTAGCCTTGTATTTATCTGGACTGCTCCTTTAGCTGGTTTGCCTGCGGCATCTCCAGTTGCTATGGGTTGGTATTTAACCATGTGGGGCGTGTTTACTGGTCTTTTATTTATCGGCACTTTAAAGGGTGCTACAATTGGTAAGCTTGTTTTTGGTAGCTTAACAATTTTATTTGCTCTTTTAGCTGCAGCTAACTTCACTGGTAGCCATGCTATTCACGTTGTTGCTGGTTATGTTGGTATTTTATGTGGTGGTTTTGCTCTTTATGAATCAACAGCATTAGTTATTAACGAAAAACATGGTAAAACAATTTTTCCTTTATAATTTTTGAAAATAAACCACAAAAAAAGGCTGAAATTTCAGCCTTTTTTTATATATTTTTAAACAAAATTCTATTCAATCAATTAAATCGTAAAAGACACCATCTATAAACAAAGCTAATTCTTCAGCATTTATCACGATTTGACAGCCTCGCACACCAGCACTAACTGCAATCTCATCATATAAGATAGCTGTTTCATCAATATAGGTCGGATATCTTTTCTTCATGCCAATTGGCGAACAACCGCCACGAATATAGCCTGTTAAAGCAAGTAACTCTTTCATTAAAATCATTTCTATTTTTTTATTAGAGCTTGCTATTGCGGCTTTTTTCAAATTTAATTCAGCATTAACAGGGATACAAAAAATATTTACCCCATTTTTATCACCCTTAGTAACTAAGGTTTTAAATACTTGCTCGCTTGCAAATCCAATCTGCTCTGCAACATGAAGACCTGAAAGATTATCCTCATCAACTTCATATTCTTTCGCAAAATATTCTATATTTTCAATATCTAGCAGGCGCATGGCATTAGTTTTTTTCATTTTACATCAAGCCTATTAAAAAACTAAGGATTCTTCAATAGCACCAACAGGGCAATTTATTATGCAAGAGCCACAATCATCGCATTTTATAGGGTTAATCTTATACGGCTCACCCTCTATAATAGCATCAAAAGTACAGCCCTCTAGGCAAATACCGCAAGAAGTGCAATGCTCGCTTATACGTGGTCCTGCTTCATTATAAGTTGCACCACCAAAGGCAAAGCGAGTACGTAGTAGTTTATGGTCACGATTAATTTTCCCATAATCATAATCATAAACTTCACCCTTAGCACGATAAAGCACAAAATTCCCCTTTGCCATAGCAGGATATAAATCAATATCACGTGCCGCAAGTTCTAGATATTTATTGCTTTTGGCTTTTTCTTTAATAATTTCTGGCTCAACATAGCGAATGTCACCAATTAAACGAATTGAAAAGCCTGGAGCCATTTCAGGGATTGCACCAATATCTTCATGGTTTAAGAGCTTTCCACCATAATTTCCGCAAACAGTTATCTTTCCACCCTCTTTTAATTGCCTACCATAAGGCTTATTTACCATGGTGCGAAAATAAAATCCCTCTTCATCATAACCATTAAAATGCGCAATGCGAGAATGGACTTCATCATTATAAATAGTTGAAAAACTTAAAAAAACAATTTTATCTAGATATTCATAAATTTCTTTAAATTCCATAGCTTACCTCAAATAATTTCTTCACTTGTAAAATATTTGGTTTTGAGCTTCTCATAAATTGACAAGAAAAAACGCACCACAAAGCCAACAAAACATGCTGAAAGTAGAGTTCCCTCACGCACACCGTGAATTTCTCCAAGCAATATTAATGATAAAACAACAGCAAATAAAACTTGAAACAGGTCAAAGAAAATTTTTATAGTTCCAAAATTATAATTTGTTTTGCGAGTTAAAGCAAGTACAACACCCTCACCAGGGACTATCATCGCCCTTGATTTAATTTGCAAAAATATTCCAAAGCCCATGATTATATTACCAACAATAAGATAAATAATTTTAGTGCTATAGCCAGTATCAGTATAGTCAGGCAAAATGAACATCCACATATCAATCAAAGCACCAATTAAAAAAGCTGCAATAATTTGAAACCATTGATTTTTTTGAAAATCCTTGCCCAAAATAAAAAATTGAGCAAGCACAAAAATCACGTTCAAAATCATAGCAAAAAACCCAACACTCATTGCAACTAAGCTTGCAACATATGGAGCAGATGAAATTGGCGGCGTTCCCATTTGCATTTTAATAGTAATTGTTGCACCAAGCGCCATGACTGATAAGCCAATTAAAAAGGTACTGTAACGTGCAAAAAAATCTTTATAATCAAACATGTTTCACCTAAAATTATTTAATTCAAAAAGCATCTACTTTTTTCCAATAAAATGCAAGTGTTTT
>CAYJPK010000136.1:0-3773 GCA_964372035.1 uncultured Desulfovibrionaceae bacterium
AAGAAGCCTAGTATGTCGCCTCAAGATGCAAGGCGTGAAGCATTAAAAACAGCTTTAGATACAATTGAAAGAAAATATGGTCAAGGCGCTGTCATGAAACTATCTGATGATGCTCATGTTGCTGTGCCTGTAATTCCAACTGGTTCAATTGGCTTAGATTTAGCACTTGGCGTCGGTGGTATACCACGTGGTCGTGTAACTGAAATTTATGGACCAGAATCTTCAGGTAAGACTACATTGACCTTACATATTATTGCAGAATGTCAAAAACTTGGTGGTACAGCAGCTTTTGTTGATGCTGAACATGCCCTTGATGTTAACTATGCAAAGAAACTAGGTGTTAATACTGAAGAACTTTTAATTTCTCAACCAGACCACGGTGAGCAAGCACTTGATATTGCTGATATGTTAGTTCGCTCTGGAGCGGTTGATCTTGTTGTTATTGACTCTGTTGCTGCTCTTATTCCTCAATCAGAATTAGAAGGTCAAATGGGAGAGAGCCAAATAGGTGGACATGCTCGCCTTATGTCTCATGCCCTTAGAAAATTGACAGGCACTATTCACAAATCACGTACTGCTGTTATCTTTATTAACCAAATTCGTATGAAAATTGGTGTTACTGGTTATGGTAGTCCTGAAACAACAACTGGTGGTAATGCGTTAAAATTCTATTCCTCTGTGCGTCTTGATATTCGTAAAATTCAAACCTTAAAGGACAAGGAAGAATCTTACGGTTCAATCACTAAGGTAAAAGTTGTTAAAAATAAAATGGCACCTCCATTTAGAGAAGCTCGCTTTGATATTATTTGGGGTACTGGTATTTCACGTGCTGGTGAAATTATTGATCTTGGTGTTGAGGCAGGAATTGTTGATAAGAGTGGTTCTTGGTTTGCTTATGGCTCAGAGCGTCTTGGGCAGGGCAAGGAAAATGTACGTGCTCTTTTAGATGATAATATTGAACTTCGCACTTCGATTGAAACTAAATTGGCAGAACACTTAGGCATGCTTGATAAATCTTTTTCACCAACTAGTGAAGATTTAGAAGAAGCAGCTGATGATGAAAATTAATTAAAAAATCTAATTGAATATCTTTAAATTAAGAGGAATTATGTTAAGCGCTAAAGAGATAAGAAGAAAATTTTTAGATTATTTTGTTGCTAATTCGCACTCAGAAGTGAGTTCTGCACCGCTTGTACCAAAGGACGATGCAACTTTGTTGTTTACAAATGCAGGTATGGTACAATTTAAAAAATTATTTTTAGGTGAAGAAAAAAGAGCCTATAAAAGAGCTACTACATCGCAAAAATGTTTGCGTGTTTCAGGTAAACATAATGATCTAGAAAACGTAGGGCGTACAGCTAGACACCACACATTTTTTGAAATGCTAGGTAATTTCTCTTTTGGAGATTATTTTAAAAAAGATGCAATTAAGTTTGCTTGGGAATTTATTACTGTTGAGCTTAATTTGCCAAAAGATCGCCTTTATGTTTCAGTTTATAAAGATGATGATGAAGCTTTTGCTTTATGGCAAGAAGTTACAGGTATTTCTGCTGAAAGAATTTATCGCTTAGGCGATAAAGACAACTTTTGGGCAATGGGAGATACTGGCCCTTGTGGTCCTTGTTCTGAAATTTATTTCGACCAAGGCGAGGATATGAAATGCGGTGATAATTGCGAAATTGGAAAATGTGATTGCGATAGATTTTTAGAAATTTGGAACTTAGTTTTCATGCAGTATTTTCAGCCAGAAAAAGGTGATAGAGTTTCTTTACCTAGCCCGTCAATTGATACTGGTATGGGACTTGAGCGTATTGCGGCAATTTGTCAAAATAAACGCTCTAACTATGATACTGATTTATTTCAAGCAATTATTCAATATGCGTCACAGCTTGCAAATGTGACATATAGCTTTAGCTTACCTGATACTAATGATACAGATACTGCGCTTCGTGTTATTGCTGACCATGCTCGCTCAGCAGCATTTTTGATTGCTGACGGTATTCTACCTTCGAATGAGGGACGTGGCTATGTTTTACGTCGTCTTATTCGTCGTGCACTTCGCTTTGCTACCTTAATGGGTGTAACAGAAGCCTTTTTATATCAAATAGTTGGCAAGGTAATTGAAGTTATGGGTGAAGACTATCCAGAACTTAAAGAGCGTGAAGCCTTTATTTGTCGTGCTGTTAAGGAAGAGGAAGAGCGCTTTGCTTTGACTTTAGGCAAAGGGCTTATTATGCTTGAAGATGAACTTGATAGCATTGCAAAAGAAAATAAAAAGCAAGTTAGCGGTGAGATTGCCTTTACGCTATATGATACCTATGGCTTTCCGCTTGATATTGTAAATGATATTGCAGAAAAACGTGGATTTAGTGTTGATGAAGCTAAGTTTAATGTTTTGATGAAAGAGCAAAAAGAAAGATCACGTAATGTTCAAAAAGCGCAAGGTCTACTTGGTGATAACGCTGATGAATTTAACAAAGCTTTTAAAGCTATGGCAGATAATGGCTTAAACTCAAACTTTGTGGGCTATAATGATTTAGTTGTTAATGATAAAGTTCAAGTTGTTTTAGATGAAAATGCTAATACAGTTGAAAGTTTAAATGCTGGAGAAAAAGGATTTATCGTTAGTTTCAATACTCCTTTTTATGCGGCATCTGGTGGGCAAGTAAGCGATAATGGAATTATTAAAGCTAAAAATGGTAGTGCAAACGTTGTTGACGTGCTTAAGCCAGGTCAAAATTTAATTATTCATCAGGTGGAAGTTTCAAGCGGTCAAATTAGTAGTAATGATGAAATTGAACTTGAAGTTACAAGTGAAGTTCGCCTTGCAACTACCAGAAATCACACAGCAACTCACCTTTTACATTCAGCTCTTCGCACTGTACTTGGTGAGCATGTTAAGCAAGCGGGCTCCTTAGTTACTCCTGAAAGGCTACGCTTTGACTTTAGCCATATTGCAGCTCTTAGCGCTGATGAAATTGCAAAAGTTGAATATGAAGTAAATCGTATGATTTTAGCAAGTAGCCCTGTTTGTGCTGAAGAAATGGATCAAAAATCAGCAACTGAAAAGGGTGCAATGGCTCTTTTTGGTGAGAAATATGGTGATATAGTGCGTGTTGTAAGTATTGGTGGTGACTCTGTTGAGCTTTGTGGTGGAACGCACTTACAAAATAGCGGCCAAATTGGCACTATGCTAATTATTTCAGAGGCTGGAATTGCTGCTGGTGTTCGACGTATTGAAGCTCTAACTGGTTACAATGCTTTAAAATATAATCAAGAAAATCGTAGCGAGCTTAATATCATTAATGCCGCTTTAAAAACTCGTACTGGCGAAACTTTAAGCCGCATTGATGGACTTCAAAAAGAAGTAAAAACTTTACGTAAAGACTTAGAAAAAGCTTTAGCTAAAGCAGCTACTGGTGGTGGCGGAACTAATGTCATGGATAAACTTGAAAAAATCAATGATGTTAATGTCCTTGCTATTGATTTAGGTGAACTGAATGTTAAGGCTATGCGTGAAATCATGGACGATATTCGCTCAAAACTAAGCTCTGGAGTTGCTTGTATTGTGGCTCGTGATGGCGAAAAAGTTAATATGATTATTGCTGTTACTAAGGACTTACATGGTAAATATAAAGCACCTGATTTAATTAAGCCAGTTGCAGAAATTATTGGTGGTTCTGGTGGTGGTCGCCCTGACCAAGCTCAAGCTGGTGGAACTAAAGCTGAATCAATAGGACAAGCTATTGCAAAATTAAAAGAGCTTGTTTAAA
>CAYJPK010000137.1:0-3734 GCA_964372035.1 uncultured Desulfovibrionaceae bacterium
TTTTTTGAGCTTGCGCTTTTTTTGTGGATTTTTCATTTTCATTTTCATTTTCATTTTTTTTTTTTTTACTTTTTACTTTTTAGTGGTTTATACCATTATTTCGTTAATTAAATTTTGCAAAACAGTATAGTTTGTATTTTTATACTACAATAAATTACTTGCTAGCAATATTCTTTCTCGTTATGGTATCCAAATAATCAAAGCAAAAAATACAAATAAAGAGCAATAAAATGAAGTATAATAAATGGATAATAAAAGATAATGTGCTTGAACCTAAAAGTTATAATTTAAGCGCAATTATAAACGTGACGCCAGATTCTTTTTTTGATGGCAATACAAATTTTGAGCTAAACTCAGCTTTAAAACATTCGCTTGAAATGTTAGAGCAAGGTGCTGATATACTTGATATAGGTGCACAGTCAACTCGCCCAACAGCTCAGAAAATTGACGCTGATGAAGAGCTAAGACGATTAGTTCCAGTATTAACTCAACTTCGTAAAAAAGCACCGCAAGCTATAATAAGTATTGATAGTTTTTTCCCAAAAGTTCTTAGAAAGGGTCTTGAGCTTGGAGCACATATTATAAATGATGTAAGCGGTGGAGATGAGGAAGTATTTGGTTTAGTTAAAGAGTTTAACTGCGGCTATATTTTGATGCATGGTTATGGGCAAGATAAAAAGTATGATAATGTGCTAGATTCTATGATGAATTTTTTTGAAAGTAAATTAAATATCATGCAAAAAATGGGAATAAATTTAGAACAAGTTGTGCTTGATGTTGGAGTAGGTTTTGGTAAGACGAATCAAGATAGTTTAGTAATCATGCAAAATATTGAGAAATTTTTTGAATTTAATCGTCCTTTATATATGGGATTATCAATGAAGTCCTTTTTTGGTGATATATGCAATGTTGAACTTGAAAAGCGAGGAGAACTAACGAGGCTTGCAACAGTTTTGCTTGCACAAAAGGGTGTAGTTTATCATCGCTTGCATGAAATCCAAAAGGCAAAGCAAGTACTTGATTTGTATAGTTTGCTTTAATTTTTTTTAAAAAAATGTTTTGTGTTCACTTGTCTTGAATAAAAAAAGACTTATATTACAAAATGTAAGCAGTTTTTGAACAAATTTTTTGCTTGAAAATTGTTATACTTTGAGCTAATGTTCAACTTTCTAGATAAGAATTCATTATCAACTTTAACTTAATACAGGATTTTTTACATGCTTAAAAACATATCCATTGGAATGAGAATTTATTCTATTCTTATTGCATCAGTTATTGTAATGGCTTTGCTTGTTGGTGCATTTTATTTTGCATCACACTCAATTTCAATTTCAAGCGGTGACTTAGCAAGAAAGCAGATGTTTTCTTTGCAAGAAGACAGAATCAAGGACATAACGCTTGCTAGTGCTAATGGCTTAGGAACACTTGTGCAAGGTAAGACAAGAGATGAACAAATAAAAATTATTCGTGACTTTGCGTCAAAATCACGCTTTGATGTTAATGATACTGGCTACTTCTTTACGTATGAAGGTACTGTTAATATCTCTCACCCAGTAAATACTTCTTTGCAGGGCAAAGATTTAGGTGGTGCTGTTGACTCAGATAACGTGCGCTACGTGGCTGAACTCGACAAAGCTGCTAAAAGAGGCGGAGACTTTGTTAGCTTCATATATCCAAAGCCAAATGGTGAAATAGCAGCAAAACTTGCTTATGCGACTTTTATTCCAGGAACTACTTTTTGGATGGGAACAGGCGTATATACAGATAATGTTGATGTGCTAGCTAATGAACTTCAAAACTCCATGATTTCCCAGTCGAATGAAGTTGAATTGTATCTTGTATTAGGTGTGCTCTTAGTTATCTTAATTGCTATGCCAATTTGTATTAAATTAATTAGTTCAATAACAAGACCAATTTCAGAATTAACAAAGATTTCAGCGCAAGTTGCAGAAGGTGATTTAAGCGTAAAAGTTGTAATTAATGAAGCCGATGCAATTTCTAAAAATGAAACGAATGTTATGAGTAATGCTATTGGCAAGATGATTGAAGCTTTAAAAGAAAAAATAAAAGACACTGAATGTGCAATGCTTGAAACTCAAAAAAATTCTGAGAAAATACAAGAAGCACTTAATACAGCTGCTATTGCTGAACAAAATGCAAATGCAAAAACAGAGCATATGTTAAATGTTGCGAACTTGCTTGATGAAGTTGCTTCACAGCTTGCTTCAACTTCTAATGAGCTTACTCAAACTATTACTGAGTGTGAAAAAGGTGCTACAAAACAAGCTTCTGAAATGTCTAAAACATCACTTGCTATGGATAGTATGAGTCATACTGTAAGAGAAGTTGCACAAAGTGCGAGCGAAGCTTCTAATGCATCAATTATGACAGGTGACAAAGCTCATACAGGTGGAACAATTGCTAAAGAAGCTATTAATTCAATGCAAGAAGTTCAAAGCTTAACTACAAGACTTATGGACGATATGCAAAGACTTGATTTAAGTGCAAAATCTATTGATCAAGTTATGGGTGTTATTTCTGAAATAGCTGACCAAACTAACTTGCTTGCACTTAATGCTGCAATTGAAGCTGCACGAGCTGGTGAAGCTGGTCGAGGCTTTGCTGTTGTTGCTGATGAAGTTAGAAAATTAGCTGAAAAAACTATGGCTTCTACAAGTGAAGTTGCAAAAATTATTTCAGAAATTCAGCAAAGTGCTAGCCAAAGCTTAACACAAACCAACGCATCATTTAAAGCTATTGAAAAAGCTACTGATTTAGTAAGACAATCAGGTGAAACTTTAAATGAAATTACTGGTATGACAAAGGATTCTGCTAGCCAAGTGCAAAGTATTGCGTCAGTTGCTGAAGAACAGTCAGTTGCAACTCGTGATATTAATGATGCGATTAGTCAAGTTAATTCTATTGCTCTTGAAACAGAAAGAAGTATGAATCTTGCTGCTTCATCTGTTAGTGCATTAGCATCACAAGCGCATGAATTAACTAAGCTTACACGTGATATGAAAAATAGCTAGCAACACTAATTAGTCGGTACTGAAAAAGTCAATTTTTGACTTTTTCAGAAAGGCACTCCAAACACCCTTGCGGGACGCTAGAAATAAATTCTAGCTTGTTTTACGTGACGCAAGTTTTTTGCTCTCGCAAAAACTTTGTAAGCCGATGATGAAAAACATATTTTAAAACCATAAAAATGCAAGAAAAGTAATCTGTGATTCCTCATTTCTTGCATTTTTATTTGTTTATTGTAACTATTAATTTTTTTTATTACAACATGTTAACCTGTTTTTCATCATCGACTAATTAAGTTTGCTTATGTACTTTAAAACAGCAGGTATTGTCATGATGCTTGCTGTTTTTGTATTTTCGATTTTAATTTCTAGTTTTTTATTTTTTTTTATTTAATATTTTGTCAATTTACTCGCTTTATCTTTTTACTTTGTATGGCGTTAAAATTTATTTTTCTTTACGCACGTACTTAAGTACGCTTACGCAGAAAAATACATTTTGCCTTATACAAAGAAAAAATCTGAAAAGCTTGAGCAAATTGTCAAAAAGCTAAACATTTGCGGTTTAATAAGTTTGCACCAAGTTCATGCAGAATTTATCATTCATTTTACAAACGTATTAAACCGCAAATAAAGTGTTAAATTCTATCTTATGATAACAAAAGAGCCTGAGGCTCCTTTGCATATCGGAACGATTGCCAAAGCTAATAT
>CAYJPK010000138.1:0-3600 GCA_964372035.1 uncultured Desulfovibrionaceae bacterium
CCGGTTCAATATATTCATTTTGACGCATTGAAACTAAACGTATGTCTAGACCCGCTTCTTCTGCTACTTTAGCGTATTCATTTTCATTTAAGCGTAAAGTATTTAACGGTTGAACGACAACAGCAGGCACATTGACAGGGCAATGTTTCTCACAAAATCCACAACCATAACAACGGTTTGAATCAACTTTTGGAACTGGAACTTGGCTATCTTCACTTGGCATAACATGAATTGCACCATAAGGGCAAACTTCTTGACAAACAACGCAAGCCCTACCTTGTGCAAAGGCTAAGCATAGTTCAGGGTAGACAACAGCAGTTCCTATTTTTGCTTGCATTTTATCGTTTAAATCTAATGCCATAATGGCTTGAGTTGGGCAAACTTGCCCGCAAACATTACACTCTGGCTCACAGCCTCCAATCCTTGATTGAAGTATCGGGCTAAAAATCCCCTCAAAACCAGCAATTAACCATGCTGGCTGTAAGCCATTTGTCGGACATGCTTTCATGCATTGCCCGCATCTCACACAGCGAGCCAAAAATTCATTTTCAGGTCGTGCCGCAGGCGGTCGAATAAAGCCTAATTGAGAGCTTGAAAGCTTTGCCATTTGTGGAATCAAAGATGCAGCATTAACATAAGCTAAAGTTGCAAGCCCAGAACCACTTGCAGCAGCATATAAAAAAGCACGGCGTGATGGTATTTTTATTTCAATTTTGTCTATAGCTTTTTTTTCTTCCTTTTCTTTACAGGCAAAGCGAATTCCACCAACTGGGCATACATCAACGCAAGTCTGGCACGTTATGCACTCACTATGTATTGCAAGTCTTGCATCTTTTTTGATAGCAGAGCTAGGGCAAGCCTTGATACATTTTCCACAATTTACACATTTATGCACCCTACGCCTCCAAACTGGACGAAGTGAGAAAAATGCTAGCAAGGCTCCAGCCGGACAAATATAGCGACACCAAAAACGTGGAACTAGACGCTCTAGCACAAATAAGCCTACGAAAAATATAGCAACAAAATAAATTGTATTAAAAACACGTGGGAAAATTTGAGTATAGCTAAACCAGTTGATGCCTTGCCTTTCTAATATTGGATTGGAAACTTCAATTCCAAAATTTGCAATAACAAGTAAAATAGGGTGAATTACTAAAGTGTAAAAGCGTGTAATTAGTGCAATTGGTGAGCCCCAAAAATAATAATTAACGCCAATAAATGCTGAAAATATAAAAGCCACTAAGACAAGGTATTTTACTTGCCATAAAAATTTTGGAATTGCTATATTTTCAAATTGTTTTTTAGAATCTATTTTACGTGAAATATCTAAAGTAATTCCCATTGGGCAAATAAATCCACAAAAAATTCTTCCTAAAAACAAGGTAATTACAGGCAAGATTAAGCCAATGCTCAAACGCTCAATCCACTGTCTATCAGCAATCTGCGCTAAGCTTGAAATTAAAGGATCAAGGCGCAAAAAAAGATCAACAGCAATGATACTGTCTACAAGAGGAAAAGTCGTTTGCCAAATAAAATACATAAATAAGGCAAACGACAAGCTTTGTACTACAATTCGTAATCTCATTATTTGACTTTTACAGTGTCTTTTAAGTGCTTAATTGTTTGATTTTGTTAAACATTAAAGATTTTTGCTTGTAAGTTTTCAATATCCATTCGTCCAAGCCCACGCTCATGTGCAATTTTGATATGCCCAACTTGACGAGCTTTTATTTTTTGACCGTACCAAGTATATCGCTCAACAGCATAAGCGTCAGCCGCAACAGCATCAGCACTAGCAATAACTTCACTTGGCTTAATAACCTTTCCAGGTCCACTAGGTCCGCCAGTTGATAAAACACGAGTTGCATCAATAACGGCTAAATGTGGCATAACATGCGTATTTAAATCAACAATTGAAGTCGAAAGATCATAACGAGAATGCATTGAAAATCTATTATAAATAAGTCCCATTTGTCCTTTTAATGACATTGAAACACCTGCACTACTATGACTTTTTGCAACAGGAACTGCAATAATTACATCAGCTTGCAACACATCACGCATAAAATCATTTTTCCGCATTTCTTTGGCGTTTGTAATTGTATCTTCAATATAATATTTATGGCTCATTAAATTATGACAAATACCCTCTTCTACACTATTGCAAGCATCTAGTATACCAGAGTTTTCAAGTGAAAGCCTCGCACTTTGTAAACCGTGATCAAGCACAAGTACACTTTTTGCGCCTGCCTCTTTGCACATAATCACAACTTCACGCACAACATCTGGGTGAGTTGTTGTTGCACTATCAACACCTTGAGCAAAGCTCATATTTGGCTTGACTACAACTTTTTGACCCTTTTTAACGAATTTTGCCATGCCACCAAGAGCATCAACGGCGGCTCTTGTAGCCTTGGCAGGATTACCATTTGCTATACTAATATATGGGCTAGCATCTGGATTTAAACCTGATACAGCCTGTGAAAAAGCCTTATTTGGAATAAAAATCCCAGAACCAAGCACGCTTGAACCTATTGAGAGATAAGCTAAGGCTTGGAGTTTGTTTTTAAGAAATGATCGTCTATCCATAGCTACTCCTTAACAGTAAAGTTTATTATAATATATACACTTAATAGTTTTATGTCAAACAAGTCCAAAATAATGGCTTATAAAATAATATCACTCAATTCTTCTAAGTATGTTCTATCAAGTATTTCTATTTCTTTTTTATTTATTTTACCAATCGCACCAGCCTTGCGTAAGTCCGCAATAATTCTGCAAACAGTACTGCGATGTAGTCCTAAGCTTAAGGCTATATTTCCTTGTGAAATACCTTCTGTTTGTGAAATATCAGGCTTAAAGTTCAGCAAAAATTGACTAACCATGACTTCTGGAGGAGGTTTAACAGCTTCAGCAACTAAGCTTATAGCAGCACCAAGCTTTGTACTCAAATTATGCATAAAATTTGTAATTAGATGTGGATACTTTTGCATGAAGTTTATATCTGTTAATAAACTAGCTGGAAAATGATATACAATACAATCACTCATTGCAACTGGTGAAATTCTATATCGCTGTGCCTTATAAAATAAGCTCGCCTCACGAAAAATACAGCCTGAACCTAGCTGCAATATAATTCGCTCTCGCATTGATTGTGTGTAACTATATAAATAAATTTGTCCTGAATCTAAGAAAGAAAAGCTAGGCTGGTTTTCCTCTGCAAACTGCCATCTATAAGCACTTGGAATTTCTTCCCTTCGTGCCAAATGTAGCACTTCACGCCAAGGCGAACTTATTTCACTCAAATAAAAAGCACTACTATTTCTTTGTATATTTTGTGACATATTAACCTCAATTTAAGCAATAAGATACCTGTTTTATTAACATTACAATATAGTATTTACAAAATTTCCTAAAGATAGCCAAAGCTAGAAGCTAGCTCTAGCTTGTTTTGCACTGAGCTTGCTTTCACAAAAACTTTGCAAGTCGATAATGAAAAACATATTAATATGTTTTTCATCATCGACGATATAGCTAGCAAGCCATATTTTTTATACTACATTAGTCGGTACTGAAAAAGTCATTTTTAATGCCTTTTTC
>CAYJPK010000139.1:0-3411 GCA_964372035.1 uncultured Desulfovibrionaceae bacterium
CAGTCAATGATAGTAATTTCATCTGAAATTACTATATCAAGTAAATAATGTAACAAAAGGCTATCATAAAAAAAATAAAGAATAAACTTTTAAATTCATGATAGCCTTTTTAAAAACAAGCAATATTGAAAATATTCATACGAATATTTTCAAATATTTATAGTGTATTATACACTTTCAACGATCATTGCAACGCCCTGACCGCCACCAATGCAAAGTGTAGCAAGACCATATTTAGCGTTGTTTTGCTTTAAAATATGTAAAAGAGTAACTAAAATACGACCACCACTAGCGCCAATTGGGTGACCAATAGCAATAGCTCCACCGTGTACGTTTACTTTAGCTAAATCAAAGTTAAGTTCTTTGCCAACTGCTAAGCACTGTGCTGCAAAAGCTTCGTTTGCTTCGATATAATCAATGTCTTCAATTTTGAGACCTGCTTTGTCTAATGCTTTTTTACATGCATCAACTGGACCAATTCCCATGATTGAAGGATCAACACCTGAGCTTGCATAGCTAACAATTTTAGCCATAGGTTTTAAGCCAAGTTCAGCTGCTTTTTCTGCTGAACAAACAACAAAAGCTGACGCACCATCATTAATACCTGATGCATTACCAGCTGTAACTGTTCCATCTTTTTTAAACGCTGGCTTTAATTTTGCGAGACCTTCTGCGCTAGCATTAGCTTTTGGGTATTCATCAGTATCAAATACGATGTCGCCTTTTTTAGATTTAATTGTTACTGGAACAATTTCTTCTTTAAATTTGCCTGCTTGAACAGCTGCAATTGCTTTTTGTTGTGAAGATAAAGCAAAAGCGTCTTGTTCTTCACGACTAATGCCAAATTTCTCAGCAACATTTTCAGCGGTGATACCCATGTGATAGTCATTAAATGCACACCATAAGCCATCTTTAATCATCATATCAACTAATTTGCCATCACCCATGCGGTAGCCAGTACGAGCTTTTTCAAGTGCGTAAGGTGCATTTGACATGCTTTCCATACCACCAGCAACAACGATATCATTATCACCAGTTGCAATTGTTTGAGCTGCTAAAGCAACAGTTCTTAAGCCAGAACCGCAAACTTTATTAATTGTCATAGCAGGAACTTCCTGTGGCATGCCAGCTTTAATTGCTGCTTGGCGAGCTGTATTTTGACCTTGTGATGACTGTAAAACATGACCAAGTAAAACTTCGTCAACTTTAGCACCATCAATATTTGCACGCTTTAAAGCTTCTTCAACTGCGATAGCTCCTAACTCTGCTGCGCTCACTGGAGCAAGTGTGCCACCAAAACTACCAACAGCTGTACGAACTGCTGAACAAATAACTACTTCTTTCATTTTATTCCTCAAATTATATTTATTAATATACGATTATTTTTTGCCTTTATTCAAGAATGCAAACATACCTTCTTTTTGATCAGGATGACCAAAACATACACCAAATGCTTGAGCTTCAAATTCAAGACCAGCTGGTAGGCTTGATTCCATTCCACGTCTTACACATTGCTTAGTTTGTTGCACTGCAAATTGCTTTTGTTTTGCAATCTTATTAGCAACTTCATTTGCTTTTGCCATTAATTCTTCTGGAGCTACAACAAAGTCAACTAAGCCCCACTCACATGCTTTTTGTGCATCAATAATATCAGCACTTAAAGCAAGGTATTTTGCTCTACCAAGACCAATTAAACGTGGCAATCTTTGTGTACCGCCAAAACCTGGGGTAATACCAAGACCAACCTCAGGTTGTCCAAACTTTGCTTTTTCAGATGCAATACGGATATCACATGCCATTGCAAGCTCATTACCACCACCAAGTGCAAAGCCATTAATAGCGGCAATAACTGGCTGTGGAAGTTCTTCAATCATTGTAAAAATTGCTTGTCCTTGTTGACCCCAAGCAAGACCTTCTACAGGATTAAGTTCTGACATTTGACCAATATCTGCTCCAGCTACGAATGATTTTTCGCCTTCACCAGTAATGATAACAACTTTAATAGTATCATTAACAGCGATTTTGCTTACACAATCTTTTAAATCTTTCATTACTTGGTCATTTAAAGCATTTAATTGCTTAGGA
Organism: uncultured Desulfovibrionaceae bacterium; assembly: GCA_964372035.1. Taxonomy (GTDB): domain Bacteria; phylum Desulfobacterota; class Desulfovibrionia; order Desulfovibrionales; family Desulfovibrionaceae; genus CAYJPK01. The sequence continues at coordinate 2,086 of CAYJPK010000139.1, forward strand.
CGATTGATTTTAATTGTTGCAATACCCTCTGCAACGTCCATTAATACTGTTTCCCACATAAGAATTCTCCCTGTACGGCTTAATATTTAAAGAAACCTTGACCAGTCTTGCGACCTAAGTGACCAGCACGAACTAATTTACGCATAAGTGGCGCAGGACGGTATTTACTATCACCAAATTCATTGTATAATGTTTCCATAATAGCTAAACAAACGTCAAGACCTACTAAGTCACCAAGAGCTAATGGACCCATTGGGTGATTAGCACCAAGCTTCATGCCTGCATCAATATCTTCTGCACTTGCAACACCTTCTGTTAAAGTAAATGCTGCTTCGTTAATCATTGGCACTAGGATACGGTTTACAACAAAACCAGGTGCTTCGTGAACAGTAACAGGAGTTTTGCCAAGTTCTTTAGAAAGATTGATAATAGTTGTATGTGTTTCATCAGACGCACTTTGACCACGAATAACTTCAACTAAAGCCATTACTGGAACTGGGTTAAAAAAGTGCATACCAATTACTTGGTCAGGACGTTTAGTTGCAGCAGCAATAGCAGTTACACTTAAAGAAGATGTATTTGTAGCTAAAATAGCTTTAGGTTGCATAATTTCGTCAAGCTCAGCAAAAATTTTCTTTTTAATTTCAAGATTCTCAACTGCTGCTTCAATAACAACATCTGCATCTTTACCGTCATTTAAATCTACAATACCTGTGATTTTTGAAAGACATGTATTTTGTTCTTCTTCAGTCATTTTGCCTTTTTCAACTAATTTAGCAAATGCCTTTGCAATACCTGCAATACCTTTTTCAACAAATTTCATATCAAGATCACGTAAGTAAATATCATGACCAGCTTTAGCAGCAATTTGTGCAATGCCAGCGCCCATAGTACCAGCACCAATAACTAAAATTTTCACACGAACCTCCATTTAGGTAGAATAATTTAAATCTATTTTGACAATAAAAATATTCAAATAGTATACTATTAATATACTATAATTTTATACTTTAAGTCAATATCTTTGCGAGCTTGTGCATATTTTAATTATCTGTGTAACATATTGATATTTAATATTCTTTTTGCTTGTTAAATAAAAAACTTAATTTTATGCTTTCTAATTGTTAGTTAGCAATTCATTATTATGCCATCTTAAACGAAGTTGAAAATGTTTTTTTATAGTTTGTATTTGCTTTTTACTGACTTAGAGTTTTTAAAATAATGATAGAAGTTAACTCAGATTTCAACTGCTTATTAAAATTTTTATGTGAAAAAAAGGTAGTACATAAAAATGCACTACCTTAATTATATATAACTATAAATAGT
>CAYJPK010000140.1:0-3377 GCA_964372035.1 uncultured Desulfovibrionaceae bacterium
CTAAAGTAGTTCTTGTTTTTTTGTATGATTTTTTATAAAATAATTCACTAAAACATAAACAAAAGAGAAAAATATGAGTGAAATTATTAGATGTGCTTGGGTTGATGGTTCTGAAATTTATAATAAATACCATGATGAAGAATGGGGAAGACCAGTTCACGATGACAGAAAATTATTTGAAATGTTAACGCTTGAGGCTTTTCAGGCAGGACTTTCTTGGATTACTATTTTAAAAAAGCGTGAAGATTTTCGCATTGCCTTTGATAATTTTGAGCCCCATATTGTTGCTAAATACGACGAAAATAAAGTTAATGAATTATTACAAAATGCTAAAATTATTCGCCATCGTGGCAAAATTACTGCTACAATTAATAATGCTAAATTATTTATTGAAATTCAAAAAAAATATGGTTCCTTTGATAAAATGATTTGGGCTTATGTCAATTATAGCCCGATTGTTAGTCATTATAATAATCATTCAGAAGTACCTGCAAAAACTGAACTTTCTGACAAAATCAGTAAAGATTTTAAAAAAATAGGCTTTAAATTTTTTGGTTCAACAATTGTTTATTCTTTTATGCAAGCAGTTGGAATGGTTAATGATCATACAACGAATTGCTTTGTATATAAAGAACTTGCAAGCAAGGGCTAAATTGACATTTTTGCTACTCGGAAATTATTTCTTGAAATTCTAAAAGGCATAATTTTTGCTTGAAAATTGCAGTCGGAAAATTTTTCCTTAACTCGGCTTAACTGAATATGGGGAATTTTTATGAGCATTTCAAGCATAGAATCTTATGGGCAAACTAGCTCTATTTACGGAACTAGCACTAAAACAAACCCTGCAAACTCCGCAATATCACTTGGTGCAAACCCTGCTGATACGGTGCAAATTTCAAGTGAAGCAAAAGCAATGTACGAAAAAGCTCAAGCTGAAAAGGTACAAGCTAGCTCGCAAAATCTAACCAATGACGGCTTAGATCCAAACAAAGATATTGAAGTATGGCAAGTTCCATCATGGATGGCTGACTTTGGTGCACTTTATACTCCTGATATGAGTGGACCTTCGGAGATTGGTTGGGGACTTGGCACTGTAACTGTTCAAGGCAAAGAATATCAACACAATAGCGATTGGGAAGAATACTTTGAAAGTATCAATACCCATTATGATGATACTATGGAAGATAATGGAATTAACGGTATAATTGACCATTATAACCAAGTAATTTACGACCAAGAAAGAAGTGCAGAGCTTAAGGAGGATTTTTATAGTCGCCTAGAAGCTGACGTTGAACTTCAAGAATTAATGGATAAACTTGGCGTATTTATGCCTGCATAAACAGGAGCTTTTATGAGCATTTCAAGCATAGAATCTTATGGGCAAACTAGCCCAATATATGGCACTAGTCTTAGCAACTCAAGTTCTGCCAAGGCAAGTCAAATCTCGCTTAGCACTGAAATTATTGATACAGTGCAAATTTCGAACGAGGCAAAAGAATTATATGCACGCTCACAGGCTGAAAGTAATTCTCAAAACTCTTTCTTCTTGCCTGATTCTGTTGGAAGGCAAATGACTAACCCATATGAAGGCATGCCAACTTTAGGTGAATTTGTAAAAGGCGAAGTCACCATGCAAGATGTAAATGCTTGGCACGCTCAAAATAATAGTAATATGAGCGATATTACAAGCCAAGCTTGGGGAGCATATTTTGAAGCAATGGACGAATACGGACTTGAAGGCACGCACGAATTTGCACAATCAAGCGAGTATGCAAAATTTAGACAGGAAAATCCTGAAATAGCAAAAGAAATTGATGAATTTGCATCTGAAATACTAGAAGCCCTGTCCTAAATAATAAAACAGGAGTTAAAATGAGTGAATTTCGTATATGTGGCGCAATGGATCCAATGCTTGAAGTTAGCCTTAAGCAAGGCGAGGACATTTTAGCAGAATCTGGCGCAATGGTAACAATGGACGCTTGCCTTGATTTGAAGGGTAAAACTCAAGGCGGAATAATGCAATCCTTTAAGCGTTCTTTTTTGCAAGGTGAAAGCTTTTTCCAGCAGCATATTTCTGCAAACAATAGTGCTGGCAAGGTTGTTTTAGCTCCAATGATACCAGGTGATATTAAGGTTTTAGAGCTTGGGCAAAAGCAATATAAAATTTCAGATGGTGCCTTTTTAGCAGCTGATAATTCTGTTAAACTCGAATCTAAAACTCAAGGTATCGGCAAGGCTATTTTTGGAGGTACCGGTGGCTTTTTTGTAATGGAAACATCAGGAATGGGCAAAGTCGCTGTTTCTGGATTTGGCTCAATCTATGAAATGCAAATTGAAGCGGGCAAAGATATTATTGTTGATAACGGGCATGTTGTTGCTTGGGATAGTAGCTTAGAATATGAGGTGACAATGTCAACTTCAAGCTCCTCTGGAATCTTTGGCAAATTGCTTAATAGCCAAACTTCTGGTGAGGGTTTAGTTTTACGCTTTAAAGGCAGCGGAACTGTTTATATGTGTTCACGAAATAGAACGGCTTTTTTAGGTTGGATTATTTCTCAAGTACCGACTAATCAAAATAAGTAGATAAGTTATGAATATTTAAAATTTTCATGCAAATTATTTGATTTAGCTAGCAAAGCTTGCAGTTTCATCACAATCTTTGTCAAAACACATATAAGGCATTAAAATAACAAACAAAATACTTGCAGTCAAATGCAAGTATTTTTTATTTTTAAGCTTGTTTTACACAAAAGCAAAGATTGACTTTTATATACATCATTACTATACTTTCCAACGAGTTAATATAATCTAAGGTATTATCAATATATAACAATTAAAAAACAAGGATTTGTTATGCAAGAAAGAAAATGGCAAACCATTAAAGAATATGAAGAAATTCTTTTTGAATATTTTGAAGGAATTGCAAAAATATCAATTAATCGTGATAGATACCGCAATGCATTTACGCCAACAACTGTTATGGAGCTTAGCAATGCATTTGAATATTGTCGTAACAGCCAAGATATTGCTGTTGTAATTTTAACTGGAGTTGGCACAACTGCTTTTTGTAGTGGTGGTGACATGAACGTTAAAGGTCATGGCGGTTATATTGGTAAAGATGGCGTGCCACGCTTAAATATTTTGGACGTGCAAAAACAAATTCGAACCTTACCAAAGCCAGTTGTTGCAATGGTTAACGGCTTTGCAATTGGTGGCGGTCATGTTCTTCATGTTGTTTGTGATTTAAGTATCGCATCTGAAAATGCCATTTTTGGTCAAACAGGTCCTAAGGTTGGTAGCTTTGATGCTGGCTTTGGTTCATCATATTTAGCAAGAGTTGTTGGGCAGAAAAAAGCAAGAGAAATCTGGTTTATGTG
>CAYJPK010000141.1:0-3293 GCA_964372035.1 uncultured Desulfovibrionaceae bacterium
ATTGCCAAAGCTAATTAGTTAAAATCACAATATGAACGAAGTGAATAAAGGCTTTAGCGAGCGAAGCGTGAACTTGTCCATGCATTGAAAAAGTGTCGTACAAGAACATAATGATTATGAAAATTATAAATAGAGGTGGTTGACTTTAAATGCTAAAACATAATTTATGGCAAATTTTGATTGCCTTTGACCAATTATTAAATACCGTATTTGGCTTAATTTTTTGTTATAGGGCGTGGGCAGATGAAACTATTTCTAGTCAAGCTTATCGCTGGTATATGACGGGGAATAACACATGGCTTATTAAAATAATTGACTTTATTTTTTTAGCCTTTGAAAAAAATCATTGTCAAAATTCTTTTGAAAGTGAAAGGCTAAGCAGGCATTTACCACCAGAGTTAAGGTGACTTTATCACTTTTATATTTAAAGGCATGGACTCTCACGTCGCTAGCGCTCCTCAGAGTGACAGAGCCCGAATTTTTACTAGCTTAAAAAATCAACATGTTAGAACTTACATTGTCTGAAAAATATAAAATATCAATATGTTAGATAAACAATTAAGGTGACTTCATCACTTCTAAGCTTAAAATCAAGGCTACAGAAAACATTAGAACAAGCCAGCGAAAATTAAATATTAAAAGGTTTTGAAGGGTTTGGGAAACTTTTGCAAAAGTTTCCCAAAACATAAATCTAAAAAATCCCAAAAAATAAACCTAAAAAAAACCAAAAATAAATCTTCTAAAAAAACAGGCAAAAAATATGAGAATATCATTTACAAATTTCACAGGTGGCGAGGTGTCACGCTCACTTGATGCGAGGTATGACTTATCACGCTATAATAACTCGCTTTCATGTTTTGAGAATTTTTTACCTAATTTGCATGGTGCAGCGATGCGCCGCATGGGTAGTTATTGTATTGGTGAGCTGTCTAAAAAATCAAGGATTCTGCCCTTTAGTTTTAGTGCAAATGCCTTACAGAATTTTATTTTGATATTTTCAGAATATAATTTACAGGTGGCAAGGTCTGATGAGCTTTTAAATATAAGCCTTGCAACTCCGTATAGGCAGGAAGATTTAGAGCAAATTTCTTATGCACAAGTAGGCGATATTGTTTACTTAGCTCATAGCAATTACCCCCTCCATAAATTGATGCGAAGTGGTGCATACCCTAATTACACTTGGTCTTTTGTGCCAGTAGTTTTAAATAGCAGCTTGCAAACTCCGCAGGTGCCAAGCGTTGCATTTAGTGGTGAAAATAAAAATTATAGCTTACGATATAAAATTGTTGGTGTTGATGCTAACGGTAAGGAATCATTACCATCTGTTGCAGGTTCCGGACTTGGGAAACACCCGTCAGATTGGGTTCAAGGCGATTATGTCACTTTGTCATGGGCGGTGCTTGAGGGTGCTTATGAGTATAATATTTACCGTGAGGAAGCGGGATATTTCGGTTTTATTGGCGTAAGTCAAGGCACTAATTTTATTGACAATAATTATGAAGCCGATATTAGCGATACGCCAAAAGAGGATTGGAATCCTTTTGAAAATGATAATAATCCTGGGCTAGTAGCCTTTCACCAACAGCGCATGGTGCTTGGCGCAACGAGAAATAGTCCGCAAACTTTTTATTTATCGAGAAGTGGTGACTTTGAAAACTTCCGTAAATCTAGACCCTTACAGGCAGATGACCCTATTGAATATCAGATTGCCTCTGGCGCAATTGATTCTATAACATGGGCTGCGAGCTTTGGCGATTTATTAATCGGCACAACTGGTGCTGAATACAAGGTCAACTCAAGCTCTGGGGCATTGACTGCAACTGATGTGATGATAACTGCGCAAAGTTATTGGGGTTCAAGCGGTTTAAACCCTATCATAATAGGTAATAGTATTTTGCATGTTCAGCGTCATGGGGCGCATGTGCGTGATTTATTTTATAGCTTAGAAAAGGACGGTTATGCGGGCAATGACTTATCCATTATGTCACCACATTTATTCAATAATTTTAGCTTGATACAATGGGCATACCAGCAAAATCCAAACTCAAATATTTGGATAGTGAGAGATGACGGCACCCTGCTTTGCCTAACTTACATGAAAGAACATGATATTTGGGGTTTTAGCCGCCATACGACACAGGGAAAGTTCATGTCGGCTTGTACTATTTCAGGGCAAAATGAAGATATTTTGATAAGCGTTGTTGAGCGTGAAATTAATGGGCAAATTCGCTATTTTCTTGAGCGTAGCGCAAAATATTGGACTGAAAATGATGCTCTTTCTGATGCTTTTTATGTTGATTGTGGCAGAACTTATTATTTTGAAAATCCAAACAATGAGTTAACAGGCTTAAATCATTTAGAAAATATGACAGTTTCAATTTTAGCTGATGGTTCACCTATTGAAGATTTAAGAGTAGAAAATGGTATAATAAATCTACCCTTTAAGGCGAAAACTGTTCACGTTGGGCTTGGATATAAATCTATTTTAAGCCCGCTTTCACCTGAAGGAAGTTTGCCAAGTGGGACAAGCCTTGGGCTGTTGCGCTCTTATGGGCGTTCGTCAGTGCGACTTTGTCCTGGGCTTGGTGGTAAGTATGGAGTTGACCTTCAAAACATGTATGATTTCGCCTTTGTACCACAAAACTGGGGCGAGTCTATAAGCCCATTTTACGGCGATATTGAATTTATTCCACTCGGCACAACTAACACGCAAGGCTCAATAATGTTAATGCAAGACAAAGCCCTACCCTTTACAATTAGCGCACTTTCATTCGAAATTGATTTTAGCCAAAATGAACAAGATGCAATCACACAATAAAAAAAATATAACACAGGGAAATATATGAATAATGTTGTTTTTCAAGACGAAGATTTTAATGATATTTTTGAAGAAGCCTTTGAGCTTATGCAAAAGCATTTTGAGGAAATTAATTATAAATGCGCTAATGAGCTTGATTTAAACGAAAATCTTTACAAAAGGCTTGCTGAAGCTAACGCCTTGCATATCTGCACTGCACGCTTAAAAGATAGCGGTAAATTAATAGCTTATGCCTGTTATCTCTTGGCTCCTAGCCTGCATCATAAACAATTGCAAAGTGCAAGTGCTGATGGCTTTTTCATGTTAAAAGAATATCGCAAGGGTTTAGTTGGAGTCAATTTATTAAAGACTGTTGAAGAGCAATTAAGGGATAAAGGCATTGATATTATTATACAAAAAGTCAAGGTTGAAAATGATTGTAGTGTGATTTTTAGACGCTTGCAGTATCAGCAAATCGAAACTGTCTGGCTCAAAA
>CAYJPK010000142.1:0-1278 GCA_964372035.1 uncultured Desulfovibrionaceae bacterium
AGAGTCCATGCTTTTCATACAAAAGTGGCTAAGGCATTAAAAATTAATAATAAAAAACGTGCATTATAAAAATACACGTCTTTAAAAATTTAATTAATAAAATCTAAAATAAAAATTATTTCTTTTTAAATCTAAGATTTGGACTATTTAAAACTTCTGGGTTAACAATATAAGGTGTCATTTCGCCATCAAGAATTTGTCTAACATTTCTTGCTGTACAAGTTTTAAGTCTAAGTCTTGATTCCATCGAATACCACGCAATATGTGGAGTATAAATAACATTATCAAGTGTAAGCAAATCTTTATTTTTTGGAGGTTCAAACTCTAAAACATCTAAGCCAGCAGCAGCAATTTTCTTTTGTTGCATAGCACGAATAAAGGCTTCTTCAGAGATAATCGCACCACGCGCTGTATTAATAATAACAGCAGTATCTTTCATTTTATCAAATGCTGCATCATTAAACATATGACGAGTTTCAGTGTTTAAATCACAGTGAACTGAAATATAGTCAGATTCTTTTAATAAAGTTTCAAAATCAACTGGAGTTGTACCAGCAGGAATTTTGCTACTATCTTTTTCACAAACAATAATTTTAAACCCAAGTGCTTGAGCTTTTTTTACAAATGCTGTACCAATACGACCAGTACCAAGCACACCAAGAACAGTTGTTCCAGTGCTATAAATTGGCTCAGCAACACGGTACTCCCACTCACCAGCACGAATTGAAGTATTGCAAACATCAGTTTTACGGTATAGCTGCATAAGCAAAGCAATAGCTTGAAGTGAAACTTCCTCAGTACCATAATCTGATACATTAGCAACAATAATACCAGCTTCAGTAGCAGCAGCAATATCTAAAGTGTCATAACCAACGCCATAACGTGATACCACTTGGCACTTTGGCAAACTTTCACAAATACGCTTTGTAAGTGGTGCATATTGAATAATCAAGCCATCAGCATCTTTACAATTATCAATAACTTCTTGTTCAGTATGTAGTTGCTTTAATTCTAAGTTAAAATCTGGGCTATTGAAAATTTCTTTTTCTTGATCAATAAAACCATGGTCATTGTCTGTAATAATAACATTAAACTTCTGTGACATATCAGAAACCTCGCATATGATTAAGTTGCAAATATAAACTGTCTGTATTATAGTTAATAAAAGAAATTAGTAAAGTAAATATTTTATGCTTTTAGCAATTTATTTTGCATAAAAAATATTTATGTTCTGGCTAGCCAGAACAAAAGCTTTAGCAAAATAAAATGGAACTTGTT
>CAYJPK010000142.1:1378-3196 GCA_964372035.1 uncultured Desulfovibrionaceae bacterium
TTGTGTATCGGAACGATGCCAAATCTACTTAGTTAAAATTCAAAGTAAATATTTTATGCTTTTAGCAATTTATTTTGCATAAAAAAAATATAAAAGGTAAAAAAATGTCTGTTTCATCGTTTATCATAGTTCGTTTAAATCCTTCAAAAGTCGGAATGTTTCGATTTTTACTTGAAGCATGGGATAATTGTGCTGGTTTTAGCGTTTTAAATTCTAAGGTTGCGGAATTAAAAGTATTTTTTTCACCAGACTTAGAGAAGCAGGTAAAAAAAGTTTTGTCTTGTATTGCAGAAGAAATTGAACTTGAAATAATATATTCTTAACAAAAGGGTTTTATATGTTAACATCATTACCTTATATAAATTGTGTAGATAATAGCAGTTATTATGTCCCAAGTGAAGAAGATTGTTATAAGCTTTGGGATTATTATGACATGCTTGCTCACATTAGAGCACATAGCCAAGGCGTTGCAGAGTTTGCTTATGCTTTAGCGCAAAGGTCATATGAACTAGGCAAAATTGATATTAGGGATTTAAGCTTAGCAGCTGGACTTTTGCATGATATTGCAAAATCTTATACTGTACAATATGGCGGTAATCATACGCAAGTCGGTGCCTCTTGGGTCTTAGAAAAAACAGGAAATCCAATTTTAGCCCAAGCTGTTTTGCATCATGTTTATTACCCGTTTGAGTTAGACTTTGATGTGGTTAGCCGTCCTGCTCTTTTTGTGATTTATGCTGATAAAAGAGTTATGCATAATAAGGTTGTTAGCCTTAATGAGCGAGAGGAAGATTTATTAGTTCGCTATGGTTATAGTGAAGCTTCAATAAATGGTGTAAAAGCAGGAATGGCGCATGGGCGCAAGATGGAAAAAAAATTAAGCGAATGTTTGGAGATTGATCTTGAAAAATGTACTCTTGATAGCCGGCGGTTGGTCGAGCGAGCGTGAAATTTCATTACGTGGAGCAATGCAGATTGAAAAAGCCCTTATCAGTAAAAACTATAATGTGACATTTTTTGATCCATTATATGACTTTGATAAATTGCACGAAATAGCTAAACAACACGATGTTGCTTTTGTAAATTTACACGGTTCGCCAGGTGAAGATGGTCTAATTCAAGCTATTTTAGATACGGCTAATTGCCCATATCAAGGTGGCAAGCCAGCTCCATCTTTTTTAGCTCTTCATAAGGCAGCTGCAAAACAAATTTTTAGGGCAAATGGGATTTTGACTGCTGATTGGATTTATTTGCCAAAATCTGTTGATATTTCAGAGCTTGATTTAAAAGCCATGCAGTATCCTCTTTTTATAAAATCAAATACTGGTGGCTCGAGCTTGAATTTATTTAGAGCTGAAAATAGAGAAGAATTGCAAAATGCGCTGAATGAAATTTTTAGTAAAAAAGAAGAAGTTATTATTGAGCCTGCTCTTAATGGTGTTGAAATAACATGTGGTGTTTTAGATGGTTATGTATTGCCACCAATTATGATTAAGCCAAAGGCAAAGTTTTTTGACCATCATGATAAATACGCTGAAGACGGTGCTAAAGAAATTTGCCCTGCGCCAATAAGCGAAGAATTAACGAAAAAAGTTCAAAAGCTAGCAAAAAAAGCCCATGATGCTCTTGGCTTGACTGGTTATAGTCGCTCTGATTTTATTTTGACTGAAAATAATGAATTTTATATTTTAGAAACAAATACAATTCCTGGAATGACAGCAACGAGCTTAGTTCCACAAGAAGCAGCTTATGTTGGCTTGGATTTTGCTGACTTAATTGAATATTTACTAAAATTAGCTATGAAGTAGCCAAAGCTAA
>CAYJPK010000143.1:0-2921 GCA_964372035.1 uncultured Desulfovibrionaceae bacterium
GACTTGAACCGCCAACCTAGTGATTAACAGTCACCCGCTCTGCCGATTGAGCTACTAGGGAGTATTGTTGTCACCAACTGCGAAATGTAATAAACCACAGTTAGCTCAAACTGTCAAGCGATTTTTTTGAATTTTTTTATATTTTTTTTATTTTTAGTTTAACATACTGTAATTACAGTTTTTATTTTTTCAATTTTTCTTGTTCGCTCAGCGTGTTTTTATGTCTTTAAAAGCTTATTTTTAAGTTTATTTTTAAATTCAATAAAATTTTTATAGTCAACTATCAAAAAATTGCTCAGAACTGAAACTTTTTACTTAAACTCTAAGCCAAAAAATAAAAAAAAAGGAAAGTCCAAAATTTAGACTTTCCCATAAATTATTTTTTATACTTCAATCTTAATAGCGGTAGTGATTTGGCTTATAAGGACCATCAACGCTAACGCCAATATAATCTGCTTGTTCTTTGCTAAGCTCTGTTAATTTAACCCCTAGACGGCTTAAGTGAAGCCTTGCAACATCTTCATCTAATTTTTTAGGTAAAATGTGAACTTTCTTCTCTAAATTTTTTGTTGCAAGTTCAATTTGGGCTAAAACTTGGTTTGTAAAGCTGTTTGACATAACAAAGCTTGGGTGACCAGTTGCACAACCAAGGTTTACTAAACGACCTTCAGCAAGTACAATTAAGCTTTTGCCACTTGGTAAAATCCATTTATCAACTTGTGGCTTAATTTCAATGCGAGTGCAAGCTGTATTGTTTTCAAGCCACGCCATTTCTATTTCATTATCAAAGTGACCTATATTACATAAAATCGCTTCGTCTTTCATATTTTGCATATGCTCACCAGTAATAACATGATAGTTGCCGGTCGCAGTTACGAAAATATCAGCTTCTTTAAGAGCTTCTTCAACAGTTGTTACCTCATAGCCTTCCATAGCAGCTTGTAACGCACAAATTGGATCAATTTCAGTAACAAGCACTCTTGCACCAAAGCCACGCATAGATTGAGCACAGCCCTTACCTACATCGCCATAACCACAAACTACAACAACCTTACCAGCAACCATAATATCAGTAGCACGTTTAATGCCGTCTGCTAAAGATTCACGGCAACCGTATAAGTTATCGAATTTTGACTTAGTAACTGAATCATTAACGTTGATTGCAGGGAATAATAATTTACCCTCTTCAGCTAATTGATATAAGCGATGAACACCAGTAGTTGTTTCTTCTGAAACGCCTTTAATGTTTTTAGAAATTGCTGTCCATTTTGTTGGAGTATTTTTGAAGCTAAGAGCCAAACGATCCATAACTATTTGTAATTCTTTATTATCACATGGTGCATCTAATAATTTAGCATCAGCTTCAATTTCAAGACCTTTATGAATTAACATAGTAGCATCGCCACCATCATCAACAATTAAATCTGGTCCTGAACCATCTTCCCAGGTAAGCGCCATTTCAGTACACCACCAGTATTCTTCCAATGTTTCACCTTTCCATGCAAAAACTTTTGCATAGCCAAGATCAGCTATTGCTGCTGCAGCGTGATCTTGTGTTGAGAAAATATTGCAAGAAGCCCAACGGATATCTGCACCAAGTTCATATAAAACCTTAATTAACATTGCTGTTTGAATTGTCATATGCAATGAACCAGTAACTTTCAAGCCTTTAAGTGGTTTTTCGTTACCAAACCTTGCGATAAGTTCCATAAGACCAGGCATTTCACGCTCTGATAATTGCATTTCTTTTTTGCCAAATTCAGCTAAAGACATATCAGCTACTTTATTTTTCAAGCTTAAATCTAATTCTTGTGCACGAGTTGCATCAGCCATAAAAATCCTCCAAATTTATTCATTATTAGCTAAAAATATATTAACACCAAGCCCAAGCTTTACAGGAAAAGTATATGTTTCCTTCAAGCTAAAGCCTGATTTTTTCAAATATCCATCTATTGTTTCTTTTGTAAAACCTAGCCAGCGATCACCATACGCCTTACGCATTTTTTCGAGTTCATGCTTATCGAAATCAGTTATAAGCAGTGTGCCACCTTTTTTTAGTACTCTTTTTATCTCATCAAGAGCAATTGCTGGCTCTGATAAGTGATGTAATACCATGTTTAGACATACAAAATCACTTTCACCATCTTTTAGTGGTAAGTGGTCAAGCTCACCAATGCGTAGTGATATATCGTGGTTGCTCTTTGCAAAGCGTCGGCGTGATAATTCTAGCATGCGAGATGAACCGTCAACACCGATAATCTGCTCTGCCTTTCCTTGCATTAATTCTAAAACAGAACCAGTTCCACAACCAAGGTCAACAGCTACCTTGCAATTATAAGGCATCAGATTAACAACATTTTTTGCTAAATCAAAATCGCCCAAAACTTCCTTGCTTAAGTGATCCCAATCATCTGCTATACTATTAAAAAATTGACGAGTCTTGCGAAGCCTATCTTCGATTATATGTTCAGCCATTTTTAAATCGTGGCTAAAGTCAACTTGCCCATCACTATTTTTTATAATTGAACGTATCAACTCATGGATATTGTTTTCTTTATTTGCACTGTAAAAAACCCATAAGCCATCACGCCGTGAGCTTAGAAGCTCTGCTTCAAGCAAAATTTTCAAGTTACGTGAAACTCCCGACTGCCCTACTTCTAACAAGCTAACAAGCTCATTAACAGAAAGCTCATGCTCTAAAAGTACGCTATATAAGCGCAATCGAGTTTCATCAGCTAATGCTTTAAATATTCTTAGTGTTTTATTCATATATAAATTGTTAAATATCAATATCAATGTTTTTTGATATTAATATGCTTAATTTTTGATATAGTCAAGTTTTATTTTTTGTGCTTAGCCAGTCTAATATGCTTAATTTTGAGTATTGTTTTTAGTGCAGCTTTGTTTTTTTAAATTCGCTT
>CAYJPK010000144.1:0-2830 GCA_964372035.1 uncultured Desulfovibrionaceae bacterium
ATTAAGGAGCAAAACTATGTCTATTTCTAGTATTTCTTCAAGTAATGAAGCGTCTAAGGCTTATCTTGATTTATTTTCACAGCAACAAAATAAAACAAGCTCTTACAGCTCGCAAAGCACTGATACTGTTAGCATTTCAGCTGAAGCTATGGAAATGTATAATGCGTCAAGGGCAGAAGCTGGACCAGTTGAAGAAACTAGCGAAGAAGCGACTTTACTTGAAAATACAAGTGGAGAAGAAAGTGCTGAGCAAATAGCTAGCGAAGATAAAAAAGTTGGCAGGCCTCCAAAACCATCTTCAAGTGGAGATGATGAAGACGACGAAGATGAAACAGAAGATTGGTTCGACGAATGGTTTGATGAAATGTATGCAACTACCGAAGATAATGAATCATTATTTGACTTAGCTGAAACTAACAAATAATAATTTTATTCAAACATATAGCCTCTACAGATAAAAAATGCCTAAATTACTTTTGGGCATTTTTTTATTTTTGAGCCAATTTTTTATAGTGCCAGAATTTGCAATTTTTGTTATTTTGAGAGATAATAAACCATCATTTATTTTGAGGTTTATATGGAAAATTTAAAAACATTTAGTTGTAGTATGGAATTAACCCTTGATATTATTGGTGGAAAGTGGAAGCCGATTATTATTTACCATATTGGGGCAAACGAGCTTTTACGCTATGGTGAGTTGAAAAGACTTATTCCGAACATTAGCGAACGTGTATTATCTCGTGAATTACGGGAACTTGAGTCATCAAAAATTATTATTAGGGAAGTTTTTGAAGAAAAGATATTGCGCGTGGAATATTCTTTAACGCAAATAGGAATGGAAGTTATGCCTGTATTACAAGCACTTACAGCATGGGGAACTAAATATAACACTAGTCATAATTACGCAAAAGTAATGTGTGAGGGCTAAAAACATCATATTTTACGGACAAATTTAACCGTACTGACAAATTTATCCATAATTGCATCTTTTTTCAAAATGAATATATATTTTCCGAGTACATGAAATCAATGTATTAAAAAAAATCAGGAGATATATTATGGATATTTTAAATGCACTTAGAAATCGTTACTCAACTAAGGAATTTGATTCAACTAAAAAATTGAGTGAAACAGAAATTTCACAACTTGAAGACTTATTACAACTTTCTCCATCTTCTACCAATATTCAGCCTTGGCATTTTATCTTAGCTACAAGTGACGAAGGTAAAAATCGCGTTGCAAAATCTGCACAAGGTTTCTTTTCTTTTAATGAATCCAAAATTTTAGATGCAGGTGCTGTTGTTGTTTTTGCTTCAAAAATTGACTTAACAGACGAGTATTTAAATCACGTGCTAGAAATTGAAGATGCAGACGGAAGATTTCCACAAGCTGAATTCAAAGCCCAAAATCACGGCGCAAGAAGCATTTTTGCTTACATGCACAAGCACGATTTAAAAGATTTCCAACATTGGGCTGACAAGCAAGTTTACTTAAATCTTGGTAATTTTTTACTTGGTGTTGCAGCTCTAGGGCTTGATGCTATTGCTATGGAAGGAATTGATTTTAAGGCTCTTGATCAAGAGTTTTCATTGCGTGAAAAGGGCTTTATGTCAGCTATAGTTGTTAGTGTTGGTCACCATAAAAAAACTGACTTCAATAAGGCATTACCAAAATCACGCTTAGCAAAAAGTGAAATAATTGAAAGAGTTTAGCCTATTATAAAAAATAATTTACATGTTTATTAAATTCCTTAAAATTCATATATATAGTAATTTCAGATAAAATTACTATCATTGACTGCGCTAGCAGGCAATCACTGCGAAAGTATAAGTGCTGGAGCAAGTGAGACTTTGCTTGCCTTGATGGTAGTGATGTTAACTTAAAATACTATAAAGAGGAAAAATAATTATGCACTATACAGGTGAAGTTTACCGTCACCCGCTCGAGGGTCGCACACCACTTTTAGAGGTTACAATTGGTTGCTCTCATAATAAGTGTTCTTTTTGCACAATGTATAGAAAAACACAATTTAGAGCATCACCAATCGAACACATTAAAGAAGATTTGGAAGAATTAAAATCATATGGAGCTAAGGTTCCAAGAATTTATTTAGTTAATGCAGATCCCTTTGTGCTTTCTACTAATAAACTTATAAAAATAGGTGAATTAATTAATGAATATTTTCCAGAAATTGAAACAATTACTGGTTACTGTTCTATTAAAAACTTAAAAAACAAGTCGCTTGAAGATTTAAAAAAACTAAGAGCTCTTGGCTTTAATGATTTGCATATTGGGCTCGAAACAGCTTATGACCCAGCCTTAAAAATGATGAACAAAGGCTTTACAAATGCTGATGCTTATGAGCAGTTAGAGAAAGTGCAAAAGGCTGGCATGAGATATGATGCGCTACTTATGCTTGGCGTTGCTGGTCGTGATGCAGGGCTTCAAAATACAGAGGCAACAATTGATTTGTTAAGCACTTTTGAGCCTTATATGCTTTCTATCATGCCAACTTCTGTCACTCCAGGTAGTGAGCTTGAAGAAATTTGTGATAAGGGCGAATATGTTGAATTAACAGAGCTTGAAATGCTAAGGGAAGAAATTCGCTTTTTAGAGGCTTTAAAGGTATCAGATGATTGTGTTTTTTTTGGAAGTCATAATTTTAATTTAGTGCCTATAAGTGGGCAAATGAAAGATAGGCAAGAAATGATTGAGCACCTAAAACATGCTATTGAAAATATCGACCCCAAAATCCTAAATAGCACAAAACCACGAGGTCCTATTTAGGCAATTTAATTGCTTTTACTGCTAAACCCAAGAACTATTTTAG
>CAYJPK010000145.1:0-2801 GCA_964372035.1 uncultured Desulfovibrionaceae bacterium
TATGATATTCCACTAATTAAAACCATACCGCCAGTCATTTGAACAAGGGCAGAATTAAAATCTTCCACCATATCTTCCGGTAAAATTAGTTTATAAATAGCATCAACTCCAAACTCACTTTCTAAAATTGTAACTTGATAATCCTCTAATAAGCGCAAGAATAAGGTTATATGTGAATAACTTAAAATAACTTCTTGCTCATGCATAGGCATAAACATTTTCGTAGGCAAACTTTCAAGCCCAAGTTCTACCATACCCTGGTAAGCTCGAACTAAGCCACCTGTACCAAGCTTAACACCACCAAAATATCTTGTCACAACAGCACAAATTTCACCAATATTGCTGTATGTTAATGACGTTAGCATGGGTTTTCCAGCTGTTCCATGTGGTTCACCATCATCGCTATAGCCAATAAAAGTTGTCTGCGTGGGCGGGCAAGCGACAAAGGCAGAGCAGTTATGTGATGCATCTTTAAATTCAAGCTTAATTTTTTCTATAAAAGCTCTTGCGCTTGGAACATCTGGAGCATGCGCAAAGCTAACAATAAAGCGACTTTGCTTTATAATATCTTCACAGCGATAAAATTCTCCAGCATTAATGTTTGGGATTAAATATTTTACAGACATATTAATACTTTATAAGCTCAAACATTTTGCGTCGTTGAGACAGGCTTATATGATAATATTGATTTTGCGGAATAAAAATATATGGAACATCGTCATCACGTCTATATAAAAGTAGTGATAAAATTATTCTATTGGTAGCTTGATGACCAATAATCATTAAGTTATCACCAGACGATAAAAATAAAGCTCGTCTAAGCCCAATGACAACCCTTTCACGTAAATCAGCATAGCTATCGCCGTTTGGGTACTTGTAATAAAACTTATTGTTTGAGCGTGCTTGATATTCTTGTGGCATAGTTTTTCGTACTTCGTTGTACGACATACCCTCGCAAACTCCAGCATGAATTTCATTAAACTCTGGCATAGGCATATATTTTGCGTGTGGTTTTATATTTAATACTGCTTGGGAAGTTAAGCGAGTGCGCAATAGGTCGGAACTAAAAATATGATTAATATCAATATCTTTAAAGTGATTTGCAAGTCGAGAAGACTGCTCTAGACCTTTTTTAGTTAAAACAGGATTTCCACCAATGCGGTTTTCTACATTAAATTCAGTTTCGCCATGGCGAGCTAAATATAGATTTGCGACCCAAGGCGCAGCAAGCATATCTCTAATTGCAGAATAGTATGGCAAGCCGTCATAAGCTTTTTCGTCTAAAACCTTATTATCAAAAGTATCAATACGAATCCAACATGTTTCTTCTTCATGCGTGAGAGGTTCATAGACAGAACTATAATGCTCAACCCTTTGCCTAAAAGATTCAAGAGCCTGTTCTGGCGTTAAACTGCCAAACTCTGGCAATAAAGTTTTTTTGCGCATAGAAATATTTAAAAGTACTTGGTCGTTATTAACGCACTCTAAAAAAACAACAGGATAACCATGCATTGTATTACGTACTAATTCGCGTTGCTCAAAGGTACTGTGCGTTGCATCAATGATTGCAATATCGCCGTGTGCACTTAACCATTCCCTTGCATGCTCCATATTTAAAAGTGCAATCTTGCGACGCTGAGCACGTGCTTCATGGTTATTTGGCGCAAAAAAGTTTGGTGCGGCACTTTCAATTCCAAGAAGTCGACGGCGCAAGTCACCATTGTTAAAGATAGAAACCCTAAGCCCAAGTTCAGTCAAGCCAGCTTCAATGCGCCTAGTTAGCGTACTCTTGCCACGAGCAGGAAGTCCCATAAGGGCAACACACAATTTATTATTCATGCTTTTTACGCTTAATCCCTAAAATGTTTGGTAGAGGAGTGCTAGCAAAATTCGTCCATAAATTAGCTATATTGCGCCCCATCCAAAGTTTATTTTTATACTTATCAGCATTTTTAATATTCAAAAATAAGCCAGAATGTGAACCGCCCTCAACATACATCACAAGCTTAATAGCAAGAGGTAGTTCTAAAAGAACTTTAGCAAAACCATCAACACTAATTGGGTCTTGGCAATGTAAAAAAATAATATTTCCATTAATATCTTCAGCAATAGCTGAAATTGCAAACTGTGTATTGTTTTTTTGCCAAACGATATTTCCTTTAGCATCAATCAAACGGAAGTTTTGAATAGCTATTTCATAGTTTTCTAAATCTTCACGCCAGTTTTCATCAAATTCCCTATCAATAATTTTTGCTTTGCTTATTTTGGCCTCTTTGTTCTTTGGGCTTGCAACAAAAAATGCCCCGAAGTTTTTAACTATACGTGGATTATTGATATGCTCATTGTTGCGCATATAGCCTGTGCTTGTAGATATATCTGGTAAATACATGCTTGCATTGATTGCAGCAATTAAATCGTCATTTTTCGCCCAGTTTGAAAAGGAAAGAGCCTTTCCTTCTTTGCTAGCATTTTTCAAAATAAAATCAAAATGTTTAGGATCTATACGAATAGCAACAATGTTTGTAGGGCTAATGCTCTTGTCGCTTAATGAAAAAATCGCAACAGCAAGACCTTTTTCAAGCTTTTCCCAGTTTTGAGCAATAGCAAAGCTAGGGAAAATATTTAATAAGGTTATACAAATGATAATGCTAAAAAATAGTTTTTTCATAATATAACTATAAGTATTTTAAGTCAAAAAAGCAAGCCCTTTACTATTTAATCGGAGCTGAAAAAGCCATTTTCAATGTCTTTTTCTAAAGGCACGCCCACTCCAAACACCCTTGCGGGACGCTAGAAATAAA
>CAYJPK010000146.1:0-2795 GCA_964372035.1 uncultured Desulfovibrionaceae bacterium
TTTTTCATCATCGACTAAATAAAAAGGGAACTTCTCAATTACGAAAAGTTCCCTTTTATATATTGTTATGAAAAGTTATTTTTTCTTAACAGGAGCACGGTATGTGCAGTCAACAAGTGCACAAGCTGCTTTTTTCTTCATTTCGAGATTTGAAAGGCTAGCATAAGCAACACGTTGAGTTTGAGGAGCACCAGCACCATGCATACTTTCAACAGTAGCAACACCGCCAGTCATATTCTCAACAAGACGTAACATACGCATTCTTTCAACAGTTGGAACATCAGCAACACCTTTTAAGTATTTCTCAACATATTTACCAATTTCAGGGTGATTTAAATCTCCTTCTGATGGCATAGTCGCTTGGATACCACCACCGATATCTTGAGCTAATCTGTTGATTTCATAAATAAATCTTGTAGCATTGTGTTTACCTACGTTAGCTAAAAGAGCATCAACATAGTAAGCACCAGAAGCTAATTGCTTTCCTTCATAAGAACAAGCAACAGAACAAGCGTACATAGATTCTGTTAAGTGAATCATTTCGCTGATTTTGTCTTTAATATGGCTAACATTACCGTAACCACCCATATCAGCAGCAGTTGCAGCAGCACCGATAACGATATCAGATACGCCACCTTTACATGCTCCGTAGTTTTGACGGTGGAATGCCGCAAAGCGTGAAACGAGTACACCTGTCATATCATATTCACCATTTAAGAAAATATATTCATTTGGAACAAAAACATCTTCTAAAATAGTAGTAGTTTCACCACCAACGATACCGTATTTTGGGTTACCTTGGTCAATGGTTCCTTCTAATTTACGATCATCGTTTGTTTGGCGACCAAAGATATGGATAATACCTTCAGCATCAACAGGAATAGCACAACAAATTGCATAATCTTTATCAGGTTCACGCATTGTTGTTGTAGGCATAATTAACATCCAGTGTGAGTTAATCATACCTGTCATGTGCGCTTTTGCACCACGAAGAACAACACCATCAGGACGACGCTCAACAACACGTACGTGCATATCTGGGTCAGGTTGTTGTGATGGTGATAATGAACGGTCACCTTTAACGTCAGTCATTGCACCTGCAACCATCCAGTCATTTTCTTGTACTTGAGCAAGGAAATTTTTGAAATTTTCATGGTATTTAGTACCATGTTTTTGGTCAATTTCATAAGTTGCATTATAAGTAGAGTTCATAGCATCGCAACCAACGCAACGTTGATAGCAACTACCAGTTTTTAAAGAAATCATTCTTAACATGCGGATTTTTTTTACTAAATCGTCAGTGCTATGGTGAATGTGTGTGAAACGGTTAATTTTTTTACCTGTTAAATGTGAATCAACAGCAACTAAAGCTTCTGCTTCAGGGTCAAAAGCTAAATCATATGTTAATGCAGCTGAATTAAAGTGACCTTTTAAGAAAGGATTTTCAGGCATTGTTTGTGGGTCTAATAACTCACCTTTGAAATAAGCTTTTATTTTACGGGTACGTAAGCTGTCGATATACTCTTTTCCTGTTTTCATTTTCTAATCTCCTATAATATTCTCATATTAAGCAGTAGGCTAAATTTAGCTACTCGTAATACAATAAATTTAAATATACATTTTGTCAATTAAAGTAAAATTTTCTACTAGCGAAGTAAATAACCAGCTGTAATTCTGCGCTGTAAATCTTTTGTGCCTTCAACAATTTCACAAATAATAGCATCACGGTAAAGCATTTCAACTTTAAAGTCACGCATAACGCCGTATGAGCCATGAACTTGAACTGCTTCACGAGCAATATCAACAAAAGCTTCAGCAACATATTCTTTAGTCATCGCAGCTTCAACAGCAAATTTGCTTGCGCTTTTTCTTGTGTCAGCTAAGAAGCCTAAGCGATAAACTAAGCAACGCACAGCTTCAACTCTAATTGCCATAGATGCAAGGCGCATTTGCATTGATTCAAAGCGAGCAATAGGTTTATCACGATTAGTTTTTTCTTTCGCATATTTAACTGAAAGCTCTAAAGCTTCTTCACAGTGACCAAGAACTTCAGCACTCATGCCAAGCTTACCAAATGCAATGTTTTCTAATAAAATTGGAAAGCCATCGCCACGATTGCCAAGAACTTGACTCTCATCAATTTCCATATCGTTGAAATATACGTCATAAGCATGGCAACCACGATTACCAATTTTATCCCATTGCTCATCAAGTGAATAGCCTTTGCAATGTTTATCAATAATAAATGCAGTAGGGTTTCCTGCTTCTTCGTCTTGAGCAAAAATAACCATAGGTCCGTTATGATCAGCTAATGAAATAAAACGTTTGCAACCATTGATTATGAATTTATTACCTTTGCGAACAGCCCTTGTTGTAAGCATTTTTGGGTCAGAACCAGTCTCAGGCTCTGTGAATGCAAAAGAAGCTAACTTTTTACCAGTACAACATTCAGGCATCCAGAATTTCTTTTGCTCTTCTGTTCCACGATTGTAAATAGCTGATAAACCAAGGTTATTAACAGACGTTGCCATGCCAACACCGCTAGAACCCTTAGCGAGTTCAGCTTGTGACAAAACAAAAGAGAAAAATCCTGCACCGGATCCGCCGTACTCTTCCGGAAAACAAAGTCCTAAAAGACCAAGGTCACCTAAATCTGTGAAAATACTATGTGGAACATCATTTTCACGGTCAATTTGTAGCGCAATCGGAGCAATATTTTTTTCAGAATATTCTTTTGCAGCTTGTTGAATAAGAATTTGCTCTTCACTAAGATTAAAATCCATCTTTTCCTCCAA
>CAYJPK010000147.1:0-2789 GCA_964372035.1 uncultured Desulfovibrionaceae bacterium
TTTGAAGTCGGCGTGCCTACGTGGCTAAGCCACTTGAAAAAGCCATTGAAAATGACTTTTTCAGTCTCGCCTAGCTAGATATAAGAGATTTTAAAGATTAACTTTTTCTACGATCGTCGTCATCATCGTCATCGTCACGATCATACCTATCATCATCGTCGTCATCATCGTCATCGTCACGATCATACCTATCATCATCGTCATCGTCATCATCACGATCATATCTATCATCGTCATCATCGTCAGAGATTAAATCAACAACACCTTCTGCAGCTTCACCTACAATAGCCACTGGAATCATAGCAATATCAACAGCAGTACTAACAATAGTACAACCAGAAGCGAAAACACATAAAAGCATTAAAAATAGATTTGTAATAAAACTTTTTCTCATTATCTTATCTCGTTATTCATTAAACAAAATGCTAGCAATAATTTTAGCATCAGCAATTGTAAATTTTATATTAGAGCATTCATTTGGTTCATGATAAGTTGCCACAATAGTTGCCCAAGCGACAGCATTTAAACCATATTCTCTCATGTACCCGGCAAATGTGCCACCACCAGAACCAATTTCTATGGCAGGCAAATTATGAATTTTTTCAATAGCAGCGCAGAATTTTTTACCAAAATCTGTTGATAAATCAGCTTTTGGTGCTGCACTTAAAAACTCTAAGCATTCAAGTTCAACTCTAAGCTCTCGCTCATTCGCAATTTCTTCACAAATGCCTTTTACAGTATCAACAATTTCTTGTAAGTCATAATCTGGCAATACTCTACAATCAACGTAAAATACATCTTTAGCAGGAACTGTATTAACATTAGGAACATTAGCTTCATGCTTTGTCGGTGTAAATGTGCTACAAGGCGGAACAAATAGTTCATCTTGCTTATTATATTTAGCCGCTAATTTTTCTTGTAAAGCAACTACCATGTACGAAGCACCAACGAAAGTGTTTCTACCAAGATGCGGACGTGCCGCATGGCACTGCTCACCTAAAACTGTTAGTTTGAGCCACAATCTAGATTTTTCAGATACACAAACCTCATTTCCAGCGCTAACACCAAAATCAGGCGCAATGCTAAAATCATCTTTATCAAATAAATCAAGGTGGTTTTTAAGTAAGTATTTTATACCATATTCATTGCCGGTTTCTTCATCAGAAGCAAAAATCAAACCTAAATTATATTCTGGCACTAAATTATATTTTTTAATAGCACGAGCTAAAATCAACATGGTTGCTATTGCTTGTTGATTATCTTCAACGCCACGACCAATAACTAAATCACCGTTAACTTCAACTTTCCAAGGGTCAGTTTTCCAAAGGCTTAAATCCCCAACAGGCACAACGTCCATGTGCCCCATAACCCATAAAGTTTTATCAGATTTTCCCTTTATTTTTGAAATAATATTAGGACGATAGCCACAAGAAACCCTGTCATCTGGCGCATTATAATATTCATATTCAAGTCCAATTTCATCTAATATAGTAGCAATATATTTAGCTTTTTCTAATTCACCATCACCGCCACTAGTTGGATCAAGTGCAGGTAATGCTGTCATTTTTGTTTGAAGTTCAATAATATCATCACGAGAGTTTTCAAGCTCTCTAAGTATTTCATTTAACATGGTCAACTCCTCATTATATGCAAGTGAAAAAAAGTTTAGCTAATTTTGACTTACTTTGCAAACATTAGTTACACACCTCAAAAGATTATTTTGTAAACAGTAAAAATAACCTACATAGCTGATGGTTTTACTGCCTAAATTGAAAATTTAAAAAGATTGTCTAATTTATAAGTCGATACAAGTTAAAGTGTATCAATTTATGCTTATTTGTTTGCAAGTGTATAGTGAGAGCTGTCTGAACTTGTAATTAGTAGCTATAATTCCAATAGTTATGCCAGTCAGCGTTATGCTCAAGACCATCTATCTCGATGCAAGCATCTCTTTGCTTTAGTTTGCGACAAAAATCCTCTTGTGACAAAGCTGAAACAATATTATCATCTTCACTAGTTAGGTGACGCTGTTTGATGTTTTTTACTAAATCCACACTATCAAGTGGGTTTAAAGAGCCTTTAAGTGCTGTAATCTTATGTAGTTGCGTCCATTTTTTGTGATCTAGCAAACCTGCAACCGAACCTAAAAAAACTACGTCCTCACGCTTTGCAGCAACAAGAACAGCTAGTGCACCTCCACCTGAGTAGCCTATTATAGAAATTTTTTTGGTGTTTGTGATTTGTTTTGCTTGGTTAATTGCGTCATTAATAGAATTTACTACTTCAGCTGCAAACCTATGGCTAGTCCAATATTTCTGTTGGCATGAACTTATTTCAAGCTCACTTAGATATTGGCACGGCCGAGCAAGATAGAGTATTGCCGCAGAGTTTGGGTCGTTTTGTGCTAGTTGTGCAGTCACATTATCTGTTGGCGTCGGGTTTTTGGAAGCTTGTGTTCTAGTTATCCATGCAAGCCCATCACCTTCAATATATACATGCAATGAATTACTTGTCAGTTTGGCATTGCGAAGTAATCCATACAAAATAAAAGACTTGGTGCTAAATCTTTGAACAATAAAATCTTGTGGTAAAATTTCAGAAATATTCTTTTGTTTACTGTAAATATGCTCATATTGCAATGGCGCACAAGCACTAAGCATCATTATGCAAAATAAAAAAAACATTCTAAATTTATTCATATTTTTTTAACTCATAGTCTTTTAAGTTGATATTGTAGCTTCATATTTTAGCTGTTAACACATTAAAACTAATTCTTTAGCAACCCCAAG
>CAYJPK010000148.1:0-2789 GCA_964372035.1 uncultured Desulfovibrionaceae bacterium
TCTAAAGGCATACCAGGGCAATTTGGGATAATTGCAACGTCTTTATCTGGTTTTACACGAGTTGTGATTGCCCACATTACTTGCTCTAAGTTAAATGGATCAACAAACTCATCTACGACGATAACAACCTTAGAATAAGGCATACCATGAGGTGTGGAGAGAAGTCGCATTGCAACGCCCTTACCATATCCACCATAGCGAACTTTTGTTGAAATAATAACACCGATACCGTGTGTATACATAGCGTTAATAGCTTGAACTTCTGGCATTGTTTCTTTTAATTGCTTAAATAATGGAACTGAAGTGTTAAGCGCCATTAAGTAATCAATTTCAGTCCAAGGAAGACCTAAATAAAGGTTTTCAAAAATTGGATTTGTTCTATGTGTAATTCTTGTGATTTCAACTTCGCACTGTAAGCGTGAACCAGAATAAGAACCAGGGAACTCACCAAATGGACCTTCAACTGTACGTACACGAGGGCGGATAAAGCCTTCAAGTACAACCTCAGCACCAGCAGGAACATATAAATGATCACAAAGATCAGCTTTTACAATTTCTGTAGGAACGCCGTCTTGCAATGCGCCAACAAATTCATATTCGTTTTGTGCATAACCAACAGGAGTTGAAGCCATAAAGGTAACAAGCGGGTTATTACCTAAGGTAATAGCAATTGGTAATTTATCGTTAACACGCTCTGCTTTTTCAAGTTGAACAGCGATGTCGTGGAATGCAAGTGCTTGAATACCAACAATATTTTTATCTTTAACTTGAATACGATAAGTACCAACATTAAGTTTATTAAAATCATCTGGGAACTCAGGATCACCAGTAATTACTGATGCTTTAGAGATAAAGAAACCACCGTCTTGCTCATTAATTCTATATAAAGGCAGCACGTCAAATAAATTGATATTTTCAGTGATTGTATTTTCTTTACATGGAGCTTGCTCTCTTGAAACTACTGTTGGAGGAACAGGATATTTATCCCATCTTCTGTTAAGCTCAAAGAATTGGTCTTTAACAGGTGTATTTTTGTCCATGCCCATCATAAGTGCATGGTTAGCCCATGAACCGTGAACATTGGTTACAACTGAATATTTATAGCCGTTAACTTTTTCAAAAAGAACTGCTGGACCATTTTTAATATCTGCTGCTGCACGACCGGCTGCTGCGATATCTGGTTCTGGCATAACTTCTTCTTTAATCTTAACTAACTGACCCTCTTCTTCAAGAGTTTGCAAAAAATCTCTTAAGTCTCTGTAAACCTTTGCCATAATAAGTCCTCCTAACAATGTTTGTAGTTAATATTGTTACAGATGTGCACTATAGTATTTTAAATTGACATCACTACCATCAACGTAAGCAAAGTCACACTTGCTCCTGCACTTAACAGTGCAATAAAATTGCACTTATGCTTTCGCAGTGATTGCCTGCTAGCAGTCAATGATAGTAATTTCATCTGGAATTACTATACCTGCAAAATGTTCAATCTTTATGCTTGTCTATAAAGCACAAAGCGTGCCAAGGATTTGTTACAAGTCTTATTTTTATATAGAAAGCCTTAGTCTAATGGGGCTTAGGTGGGGGATTTTTTTTAACAGCTTAATATTTTATAAAAAATAATTTCAAAAAGATTGCAAAACTTCTAGTCTTTTGCTATGCTTGTTATAGTAAAATACTATATTATTTTTTTGGAGCTTGCATATGTTTTCATCAAATACATTAGAGCCAAGGCAGCTTAAATTTTTATTTAAAAGATTTCAACACTCAGTTGGTACGCAAGAAACATTTAGGGTTTTAAGCAAGACCTTATCAGAAATGATGCCGGTAGAAAGAATAGTTATTTACTGTGTTTATAAGAATATGCAATCAATTATGATATTGGCAGATTCAGAAGTAGAGCCAAGCAAAAGTACCTTGCATAACTTTTCTCTTTCACGTTCAATTGTAAAAAATAAAATCCTCTTTGATGCTGCTTTATTTGATGATGTTACCCCCTATAGGGAAGATGTTAGTAAAGACTATGCCTACCGTTCACCATTTTATCAAAATTATTCCATGATTAGACTTCCGTTTTACCAAAATAATGGTATTACCCTTGCAATTGATTTTTTTGGCAAAGAAAAAGGAGTTTTTAGTCAAGAACATTTTGAGTACTTGCAAGAAACTATTGAGCTTATGAATAATGATTTAGAGGAAATTTTTGATTATATTATTTCAGATACTTCATTACAAGATAATGTAGCAACTGACTCTTCTTTTGATTGTTTGAAAATATGCCCTTCTTTAAATGAAACATGTAATATAATAGAACAAATTGCTCAAACTAATGCAACCGTTTTAATCGGTGGAGAAACTGGAACAGGCAAAGAAGTTGTGGCTAGAGCAATTCATGAAAAATCAAATAGATGCGATAAAGAAATGATTGTCATAAACTGTGGAGCTTTGCCCGAAACATTGATAGATAGTGAGCTATTTGGCTATGAAAAAGGAGCTTTTACTGGAGCCAATCAAAGCTTTAAAGGAGCATTTGAAAGAGCGCATCATAGCACCTTGTTTTTAGACGAGATTGGCGAAATGCCTTTAAGCATGCAGGCAAGGCTACTTAGAGCTATTGAAAATAAAAGAATACGAAGGGTTGGAGGAACTAGTTCAATCAATCTTGATGTTAGGATTATTGCAGCAAGCAATGTTAATCTAAAACAAGCTGCAAAAGAAGGTAAGTTTAGACAAGATTTATTCTACCGTCTTAATTTAATACATATTGAGCTAGCGCCTCTAAGACAAAG
>CAYJPK010000149.1:0-2624 GCA_964372035.1 uncultured Desulfovibrionaceae bacterium
AAAGTGCGTAACGCACGAGAATCCATGCATTTATTCCACCATTTAGTATTCACATAAAATCAAGGTCAAAACTTTTATAAAACACCAAAAACTTGCCTTTAATTTTAATATGTTGTATTTTAGCAGAAGTTATTTTTGCGTATAAACTCATTGCATCATAATGGTGTAACTAAACAGCAATAACAAAAGGAATTTAATATGTTATCAAAAAATGCAGTCGGTAATCTTAGAAGTCGTTATTTAGCGGTACTTAAAAAGTGTCAATTAAAAAATGTATTTGGTAGTTTAGCAGTAGCTAGTATGCTGTGTGCAAGTATTGCAAGCCCTGCTATCGCTTTGGAAAATCCAAGTGGTGACACCATCGCTAGCATGAACGCTAATAATGTTAATCAAAGCACGCCAACAATCATTATTGGCTCAAACGACACCACGCTCATAAATAGTGGCACAATTTTAGGTGGGCATGATTATCGTGGCACCACTACTGGTATGTATGGATATGAAAATTCGACTACAAAAAACTTTATCTTTAATAATAATGACAATGCAAAAATTGATGTTAAAGTAACGACAGGCGATGCCAGTGGAATGTACGCTAGTGGCACTGGCAATCACGAATTAACAAACCATGCAAATGCAACAATTACTGCGACTACAAACGATGGTTCTGCCCATGGAATGTATGTTAGTGCTAATGGCAACCACAAGCTAAGCAATTCTACAGGTGCAACAATTACTGCGACTGTAAACGATGGTACTGCCTATGGAATGTATGTTAATGGTGGTGGCAATCACACTTTAATCAATGAGCAAGGTGCAACAATTACTGCGACTGCAAATAGATATAACAGTCATGCTATGGAGGCTACTGGACTTGGCAATAATACCCTAATAAATAACGGTACAATTAATGCTAGCTCTCAGCAAACATACGCCATTGCGATGAGGACTGGTCTTTCTAGCATTTCTGGCAATCATACTCTTATAAATAATGGTACAATTAATGTTAACGCTCAAGGTACCCTTGTCAGAGGCCTAAGTGTTTCTGGTATTGGCAATCACACTCTTACAAATACAGGCACAATTAATGTTAGCGCTCAAGCTGCGAATAGCTTTGCAGTTGGTATGCGGGTAGGTTCTGGCAGTGCAACTTTTACAAACTCTGGCACAATTAATGTTAGTGCGCCAAATGGTTATGCTTTTGAAGTTTTTGGAAGTACTAGTTATAAGGTGGGAGATTATACCACAACTCTAAAAGAGTGGACTCCAAACAATACTGTTTTTGCAGTTGCTAATAATGGCGCTGTTAATTTTGAAAATTCAACTATTACCTTACGTCCAAGCTCAACAAATATTCTTGACTTTATTGGTAAGGAATATGATTTAGCGCATATGGTGGCAATTGATATTGATCCAGACCCAAGTGTTTATAATTTCAAATTTGCGGATAGCTTAACAGGCACTAGCAATCAAATTATACTTCCAAAGTTAAAAACTGAAGTACCGTATTTAGATCTTGTTGTTAGTGGTGGTAATAATAGTGGAAAAATTAAAATTGGTTTTAATGATGAATTACCAGTTAAAAAACTTGGGCTTCAAGCTGTTAGAAATCACCAAAACCAGTTTAATAAAATTAGTGGATTACTTGCGAAAGGAGCTACAGATAAATTTATAAGCAATAAAACTAGCGTGCAAACTGGTATAAATACCCCAGAAGTCAAGCTAGATACTGATAATTTATTTGCATCAAATTCACAGATTATTTCTGATTTAAATTCTGGCATCTTTGTAGCAAGTGCAGAAAGTTCTAAAGCACTTGATGATAATGCTAAGTCACAGAAAAATAATATGATGGAAAGTAAATGGACTGTATTTGCAACACCTTATATTGGTTTTACAGATAATAGCGAGTATAATTATGATGCAAATACTTATGGCTTAAGTGCTGGTGCGCAGTATAGTGTAAGCCCTAAGTTTGATTTAGGTTTCCACGTTGATTTTAATTATGTTGACGCTAGCGGAAGTAATTTAGATAATGAAAGCACTAATTTTGCTATCGGTGCTCATGCTAATTATTTTGTGACTAAAAACCTATATCTTAGAGGGCAAGCAACTGTTTCCTTTGGACAAAATGATTTTGATTACAAAACTAGCATTGGCACAGCAAGCGATGATTATAGCTCAACTTCATTATATGCAGGCTTAAATGCAGGCTATATATTTGAAATTAATGAAAATAATATAATTACTCCTGAAATTGGCTTATCATATGTTTATTCTGATATTGGTGGCTATAATGTTCATTTTAATGCACCATATGATGTTTATAATCTTGGTGTAAAAGGCACTGACCATGATGCGCTCTTTGCTAGCTTTATGTTAAATTGGCAAGGTACTTTTGCTATTAATTCAGAAGCTAAGGGCTATCTTGGAACCATTTCGCCTAGCCTTGGCATTGGTATTCGTCAAAATCTTTTTGATGGTGATATTGATAGCTCTTTCAGTGGCTTTGGCTCTGAATATAGTAGCTCAAGCGAAACTGACGAAACAGTATTTTTAGCTAACGCAGGGCTTGAATGGACTAGCGGAATGTTTAATCAATTCACACTTGGTGCTTATTATGA
>CAYJPK010000150.1:0-2615 GCA_964372035.1 uncultured Desulfovibrionaceae bacterium
TCTCACGTCGTCGCATAGCTCCTCCTCAGAATGACAGTACCAAAGTGCATAGCAATCTAAAATATTTATCACAAGTAAAAAGGTATCAATTGTAAAAACAAGAAGGCGTGAGCAAATTATGTTCACGCTTTTTTACGATTTTAAACAATAGTTTTTCACCATCGCCTTACAAGCTTTTTGCGAAAGCAAAAAATTTACGCCACGTAAAAACAAGCTAGAACTTGCATCAATCGTCCCATAAGGGTGTTTGGAGTGAGCGTGCCTGCGTGGCTAAGCCACTTGAAAAAGACAGTGAAAAGTGGCTTAGCCACATAGACTTTTTCAGCTTCGACTAGCTAATTCTATTCTATAAAATCTGTTTAATGAGCACTTTAACAAAAGCGTACAGTGTGAGCTTTAAAATATATATTTGTTTGAAACGATAAATACGCTTGAAATGCTTGCAACAAATTGGCTTTGGAAATATAATAAGTTTAGGCAATATATTACATTGGCAGTAATTGTTGCTGCTATGAATTTAAAATCAGCGTAATCATCTACTTGTGTTGTGTCTTAAAAATGGGAATATTATCTGTTTGCATAGAGGTTTTAACTGTTTGAAGAAAGTTTAAATACATTTTTTCAAGCCCAAGAGGAAAATCTAATGAATTATCATATAATTGGAAGTAGTGGCTATGTTGGCACTAAATTATTAAAAAAGCTTGGTAATGTAACAAATATCTATAAATATTATCCAAGTGAAGAACGTACAGACATTTATTTAGATTTAATGCAAAGAGATGAATCTGTTTTTTCTAATATAAAGCCAGGTGATTTTGTTGTTTTTTTAGCGGCTATATCTTCACCTGATGAGTGTGATAAAAACTATGAAACAGCATATGCTATCAATGTCGATGGAACAAAGTGGTTTATAGAAAATTGTATTAAACGAAATGCAAACGTTTTATTTTTTTCAAGTGACGTTGTTAATGGTGCGTGTGAAAGCCCTGTTTATGAGGATTATGAACTTAATCCCTTTGGTAAATATGGTAAAATGAAATATGAGGTTGAAAAAGCTTTTAGCAATGAAAAAAATGTTAAAATATTTAGGTTATCATATGTTTTTTCTGCCGAAGATAAGTTTATGAAGTACTTGGAAAGCTGTGTTAAAAAGCATGAAAAAGCAGAAGTTTTTAATGCACTTTATCGCAGCGTAGTATATCTTGAGGATATTTTAGAAGGAATAGTTGCACTTTTTAATAATTTTATAGGACATAGTTGCAAAATTTATAATTTTTCTGGTCCGCAGCTGTTGTCACGTGCTGATTTAGCCAGTATGTATAAAGAAAATATAAACGATAATTTGAGTTATGACTTGGTTATGCCAGATAAAAAATTCTTTGAGGCTAGACCAAATATAATTTATACAAAATCAAACAATACGGAACTTTTATTAGGGCGTCCACTTACAAAGATTAGCGATGCAATGAAGAAAGAATTTTTAATTTAGGGAGAAAAAATGAGTACAAAGGTTTTAATTACTGGCATAACAGGAATGGTAGGCTCGCACCTAGCTGACTTTTTACTTCAAGAAACAGATTGGGATATATATGGAGTGTGCCGTTGGAGAAGTCCAATGGACAATGTGGAGCATTTATTACCGCTTGTAAATGAAAAAAAACGCTTATTTTTTGAGTATGCTGACTTGAATGATGATGTATCACTCATGACAGTTATCCGTAAAGTAAAGCCTCAATATGTATTTCACTTAGCAGCACAAAGCTATCCAATGACAAGCTTTACTGCTCCGATTGACACCTTAAATACTAACATATTAGGCACTTGTAGACTGCTTGAAGCTATTCGTAGCGAAATGCAAATTGATTCTGAATATAAGCCTGTGATTCACGTTTGTGCATCATCAGAAGTTTTTGGTAAAATTCCTGCGCATCAAAAGCCAGAAGATGGGATTGATGAAGATTGCCCATTCCACCCAGCTTCACCATATGCTATTTCAAAAGTAGGAACTGACCTTTTAGGTAGATATTATGCTGAAGCCTATGGCATGATTGTAATGACAACAAGAATGTTTACGCATACTGGACCTAGACGTGGTGATGTTTTCCATGAGTCAACTTTTGCAAAACAAATAGCTATGATTGAAAAAGGCTTAATTGAACCTGTTGTTAAAGTTGGAAATCTTAAATCACTTCGCACTTATGCTGATGTTAGAGATGCAGTTCGCGCATATTATATGTTAGTAACAAAAAATCCTATTGCTGGCGAGTACTATAATATTGGTGGAACTTATACATGTGAAGTTGGCGATACTCTTAATACTTTGATTTCATTGTCAACTATGAAAAATGAAATTAGAGTTGAAACTGATCCTGAAAGATTGCGTCCAATTGATGCGGACTTGCAAATTCCTAATTGCAAAAAATTTAAGGAGCATACAGGTTGGGAGCCAGAAATTGAATTTGAGCAAATCATGGGAGATTTACTCAATTATTGGCGTGAAAGACTTGCTAACGGAATGAACTTTTTAACACGATAGCTTTATCGTTTTGATAATATGAGCAAAAGCTCCATTAGTGCTTAACGCACCCTAAGAGCCTTTGCCATTAAATAGTCGA
>CAYJPK010000151.1:0-2615 GCA_964372035.1 uncultured Desulfovibrionaceae bacterium
CATATTTAGCAAGAGTTGTTGGGCAGAAAAAAGCAAGAGAAATCTGGTTTATGTGTAAACAATATAATGCACAAGAAGCTCTTGAGATGGGCTTAGTTAACAAGGTTGTTCCGCTTGAAAGCTTAGAAGACGAAGTTGTAAGCTGGTGTAAAACCATGATGGAGCATAGCCCAATGGCACTTCGCATGATTAAATGTGGCTTAAATGCTGAGCTTGACGGTCAAGCAGGTATTCAGCAATTAGCTGGTGATGCGACCTTGCTTTACTATTTAACTGAAGAGGCAAAAGAAGGTGGAAGAGCTTTCTTAGAAAAGCGTAAACCAAATTTCCAAGATTATCCTAAGTTTCCATAAGTCTCAATCCAATGCAACATAATTTTAAATTTAATTATAGCGAACAAGTCTTTTGCTTTGAGGGAAAAAAGTACAGAAATAATGAACTTTTAAACTTCAAGCAAGACTTGTTAGCTAGAAATAGTGATGACAAGAGCTTATTCGAGCTTCTTAATTTTCTAGAAGATTGGTTTAGCGATAGTGAGACTATCATGCTCCAAACTTCTGGGTCTACTGGTGATGCAAAAAGTATCAAAGCCAAGAAAGCTCAAATGATGCAAAGTGCAAAAAATACTTGTTCTTTTTTTTCGCTAAGCGAAGGACAAAGTGTTTTACTATGCATGCCACTACAGTTTATTGGCGCAAAAATGATAGTTGTTAGAGCACTCATTGCAGGGCTTGATCTTTATGTTGTGCCTCCCTCCTCTAATCCTATGAAAGACATTGATTTTTCGCCTCATTTTGTTGCGATGACACCTCAACAAGCTAGCGAATGTTTAAAAAATGATCACGATAGAGAACGCTTACAAGGCATAAAACATTTGCTCCTTGGTGGAATGGCTGTCAACGAAACACTCCAAGCAAAACTAGATAATTTTCCCAACAACGTTTGGCTTGGCTACGGAATGACAGAAACACTTTCGCACATAGGGCTTCGCAGATTAAATGGCACTGAAAAAAGTGAATATTATACGCCATTTAAAAATGTTTCTATCTCGCTTTCTGAAAATGATACTGTAGTTATTAAGGCTCCTGCAATTTGCGATGAAATCTTAACGACCAATGACATTGCTGAACTTTTAGAAGATGGACGATTTAAAATTCTTGGGCGAGCTGATAATATTGTAAATAGTGGTGGTATTAAAATTCAAATCGAAGAAGTTGAAAATATTTTAGCTCCTTATTTTGATGTTGAATTTCAACTGTCATCAATAGTACATAATGAACTTGGTCATCAACTAGTTATTTTAACTGACAAAATCTGCGAGGACTGGAAAGAAAGATGCTTAAAGGCTGGAGAAAAGTTATCAAAACATAAAACACCTAAAAAACATATTTTAGTTGAAAAGCTCCCCTTAACAGCATCTGGCAAGCCAGATCGGCATAATGCTAAAATTCTTGCAGACAAAAACTCAAAGTAATAATAAATATGAAAGAAAATACAAATATACCAGCAACTGATGCGCCAGAACGAGTATCATTAAAAGGCTATCTTGCCCTTATTTTTACAATAGTTCTTTTTTCTGGGCTACTTTCAAATAATGACAACTGGCTTGATGCCTTTAATATTAGTGAATTAATCGGTGATTATGGCAAAATAACTGGTGGCAATTTTATTGGCAAAGGTGGCTATGGTGCTAAGCAAGGCTTTATCTTCTCAATTTCATTAATTCCAGGTATTATGTTAGCACTTGGAATTGTTGAAGTTGCTACTCACCTTGGAGCTTTGAAAGCTGCTCAAAAAATGCTAACGCCTATCTTGCGTCCGCTACTCGGATTACCTGGAATTGTTGGACTTTGCCTGATTAGCAGCATGCAAAGTACTGACGCTGGTGCAGCCATGACAAGAGAATTATTTGAAAAAGGGCTTATCACAGAAAAAGAACGCTTGCTTTGTGCAAGCTTTCAATTTTCTGCTGGTGCGGCAATAGTAAATTATTTAACAACTGGCATGGCTGTTTTTGCATTTTTAGATATTTCACTCTTAATTCCTCTTGGAGTTATCCTTGTTTATAAGGTTGTTGGAGTTAATATCATGCGCCTTTATTTAAAAATAAGCACTCAAAAAATCTAAGAAGTTTAATATGAGCACTCAAAAAAGTATTATGGATATATTTGTTGATGGACTACGTAAAGGTTGGGTTTTAGCAACTAACCATCTTTTGCCAAATGTTGTTATGGCTTTTGCACTTATACATTTTTTAAATATTCTAAATGTTCTCGAATATTTAGGAGTTTTGTTTTCTCCTGTAATGTCTATATTCAATTTACCGGGCGATGCTGTGACTGTTGTTTTAACAACCTTATTCTCTGCTGTTGCTGGGGTTGGAATTGCGGCTGCACTTTATACAGATGGGCTACTAACAAGCACCGACATTGCGATTTTACTGCCAGGTATTTTTCTTATGGGCGCGCAATTACAGTATATGGGGAGAATTTTAGCGGTTATTGGTGTTAAAACAAAAAACTACCTTCCGCTATTTTTGATAAGTGTTTTCAATGGAATATGTGGAATGTTTACCATGCGCCTCTTGCTTGAATATTTTTTAAAGTAATGAAAAA
>CAYJPK010000152.1:0-2591 GCA_964372035.1 uncultured Desulfovibrionaceae bacterium
GGTGCAGATATAGCTTTAACACGGCGCACTCCAACAAGGGCATCTTGCCAAAACTCACTAACTGTAACTTGCTGAACACGTTTTCCAGAGCTAGGGCTATGAATAAAATTACCTTTACCAGCATAAATTCCGGTATGCAAATTTCCACTAAGCCTAAAGACTAATATATCACCAGCACGCATTTTATATTTATTTACAAAAAGTCCTGTCTTTGCTTGGTCTTTAGTTGAACGAGGAATATTAATTTTATTTTGTTTAAAACTCCACCACAAAAGACCAGAGCAGTCAAAGCCCTTGCGAGGGTCGGTACCACCCCAGAGATATTTCTTGCCAATTTGCGATTTAACGGTTTCAACAACTCGCATCGCCTTAACAGATGCCATTTGCTCATTTTTAAAGTCAAAACTTTTTGAGGCGCAACCATTTAAAAATAAAAGGACTAGAAATAAAAATATAATTTGAGTTCTTAATTTCATTTTTTTGATTTTTTTGTTTAATTGAATTTATAAAAATATTACAAAATAAATTCTATAGTAAAGTCTAGATTTTTTCAAGACATTACAAGCTTAATATTTTGACAATCTTTAAGATAGTATTTATTATATATGAATATGCAAAATTAAGCAGTGTTTTGTATTGTATAAAAATTAAATAATTACAAATAATTAAAAGGTAAATAGAATGGAATTAAGAGGAACAACAATACTTGCAGTTCGCAAGAATGATAAAGTAGCTTTAATTGGTGATGGTCAAGTTACAATGGGTCAAGCTTTAGTTATGAAGCATAATGCTCGCAAAGTTAGGCGCTTAGGTAAAGAGCAAAGTGTCATGGCTGGTTTTGCAGGGGCTACGGCTGATGCTTTCACCTTGTTTGAGCGTTTTGAATCTCACCTTGAATCTTGCAATAATAATTTGCTTCGTGCAGCTGTTGAGTTAGCAAAAGATTGGCGCAAAGATAGAATTTTGCGTAAGCTTGAGGCAATGCTTTTAGTGTGTGACAAATCAAATACTTTA
This sequence comes from uncultured Desulfovibrionaceae bacterium, assembly GCA_964372035.1. GTDB lineage: Bacteria > Desulfobacterota > Desulfovibrionia > Desulfovibrionales > Desulfovibrionaceae > CAYJPK01. The sequence goes on from CAYJPK010000152.1 coordinate 1,015, forward strand.
ATTATTTCAGGGACTGGTGATGTTATTGAGCCAGATGATGGGGTATGTGCAATTGGTAGTGGCGGACCATATGCCTTATCAGCAGCAAGAGCGCTTTTAAACCATTCTAACTTAGAAGCAAAGGAAATTGCACTTGAAGCCATGAAAATTACTGCTGATATGTGCGTCTTTACTAACGATAAATTTATCCTTGAAACTATAGGTGAATAAGGTTTTTTCATGACAAAGCATTTTACACTACTTAATACTGATGGTGCGGCAAGAACAGGCATTTTGCATACTGCGCATGGTGACGTGCAGACACCAATTTTTATGCCAGTAGGTACTGTTGGCAGTGTTAAGGCGATTGCTCCAGATGATTTAGAAAACATTGGTGCTGAAATTATTTTAGGTAACACTTATCACTTATATTTACGTCCAGGGCATGAGCTTGTAAAGCGTCGTGGTGGTTTACATGGCTTTACTTCTTTTAAAAAGCCATTTTTAACTGATAGCGGTGGCTTTCAGGTATTTAGCCTGTCTTCACTTAGAAAGATTACAGAAGAGGGTGTGAATTTTCGTTCGCATTTAGATGGTTCAAAGCATCTTTTTACTCCAGAAAATGTGATTGAAATTCAACGTGCACTTAATTCTGATGTTATGATGGTGCTTGATGAATGTGTGGCAGGTGATGCTGACTATAATTATACTGAAAAATCCCTTGGCTTAACAACAAGGTGGGCTAAGCGTGCAAGAATAGCATACCCTAAAGATTCTGGGCATAATTTATTATTTGGTATTGTGCAAGGTGGAATGTTTAAAGACTTGCGGACTCGTTCAGCGCATGAGCTTATGGAACTTGACTTTGATGGCTATAGCATTGGCGGTCTTTCTGTTGGTGAATCTAAGGAGCAAATGTATGAAATCCTTGAGCATACAGCACCAATTTTGCCAGTAGAAAAAGCTCGTTATTTAATGGGAGTTGGCACTCCGCTTGATATTGTTTATGCAATTAGCCAAGGTGTTGATATGTTTGACTGTGTGCTTCCAACTCGCAATGCACGAAATGGTACTTTATATACTTCATATGGTAAGGTAAACATTAAGCGTAAAGAATATGCTGAAGATGATTCTAGCCTTGACCCAAATTGTAATTGCTATACTTGTAGGAATTTTTCAAAGGCTTATTTACGCCACTTATATGTATCACAAGAATTATTAGCTTATCGCTTAAACTCCTTGCATAATTTAACTTATTTCTTAGATGTGGTTAGAGAGGCAAGAAGAGCTATTAATGAAAAACGTTTTGCAGCTTATTTAAGCCATATGCAAAGTTTATATGAGATATAAGGCTTGTAATTTATCGTTGACCACAGCATCACCCGAAACAGGTGAACGATGACTTTTAATTCTGTAATATACTTGACTGTTTCAAATTAAAATGTTAATTTTAAATTAATATTTTTTATTATGTACACTATAATAATTTTTAGCAAATTTAGTAATTCTGTGGAGTAATTATGGCATAAGTAGCTGCAGCATTAACAAAGGCTGTTGGCGAAATTTATATTGAACGTGATGGCAAAAGTATTGAAGCT
>CAYJPK010000153.1:0-2546 GCA_964372035.1 uncultured Desulfovibrionaceae bacterium
CTCTAGGCATCTTAGTATCTTTTAAATGATTCTTTTTATTGCAGTATGTTAGTATGCTTTTCATCATAGGATATCTAATAAATTACATGTTTGACTTAAATATTTTTTTCAACTAAAATATAAATCATAATTTATTTCAAATTTCTTTATTTTTTTATTACTTTAAGGGTAAATATGTTAACTTCAATCAAAAATAGTTATCAAGCTATTACACAAGAACAGCTTTCATTTGTCTTGCTTGTTATTTTATCACTCACCATTGCATTGTTTCCGCTTGGACGAGCCTTTCAAACAATTTGTCCTATTATGGGTGGATTTTTTTTATTTTTCTATTACATTAAATTTTTTAACAAAAGCAACTTAGTCAAACTTCCTATAAAATGGTTTATCCTACTATTTTTCTTGACCTTATTTTTACATGTAGCTTTATCACATTGGGTAAGTTGGAGCTTTAATGTGGTTCTGTCAAATGTATACCGTGGATATTTATTACTCTTTGTAGCTTTAGAATCCGTGCGTAAAGAAAGAGATTTGAATATTTTGATTTATGCTTGTTTAGCTGCATCTCTTTATGTTGGTATTGATGGAGTGTGGCAATATTTTACTGGTTACTCATTTAAGGGTGATGCGATTCATGCGCTAGGTAGTTCATTGCCTAGATTAACTGCTTCATTTGGTGGCTATCGTGTTGGCAACTATGCAGCTCTAATGCTTTTGCCATCTTTTGGTTTATGGTACGTATTTAAAAGCCAGGATAATTTATTCAATGGAAAGCTTAAAAGTAGTATTCTATTAAGATTATTTATTTTTATTCTTTTAATTTCACCTGGAATATTCATATGGGCTGGTGCACAAGCACGCTCAGGTTATTTGGCAATAGTTGGTGGCGTATACTTTTTGTTCGCCTTTATACTTTTTAAACCTCGCTGGTATAGCACTATTTTACCTGTAGCCATTGGTATTTTGGTTTTATTTTTTGGTCCAAAGCGTTTATCATGGGAACACGCCATGGGTGATGGGCGTATAAAAATGTGGGCTGGTGCATGGCAAACCTTTTTACATTCACCATGGTTTGGTTATGGTGCCGCAACATTCAAGCCTGCTCATGAACTTGCAGTTGGACATACATATGTTGAAACAAATCCTATTTTACACCCGCATAATGTGTATTTACAGTGGCTTACAGAAGGAGGCATTGTAACATTTATACTATTTGCAACCTTTTTTGCAACAATGTCAATATGGACTTTTATAAAAATTAGAAAAGGAATTATTGCAGAAAAAACTGGAATGATTTCTGGACTAGCTTGGCATAAAACAGCATTTTTCTGGGCTGGGTTTTTTGGTTATCAAATTATAAATTTTGCTGGGCATAGTTTTTACCGCACATGGATTGTTGCTATGGGCTTAATAGCACTTGGTATTACCCTTAGTGCTTGCTTAAACAACCAAACTCAAAAGGAAGATTAAATTGTCAAAAAAACCTGTTCTAGTGCACATTACTAACGGCTTTGATATTGGAGGAATACAACTTTCCTGCGCCACAATCTTACCTTTGCTAGCTGAAAAATATGAAGTACATTGGATTGCATATAAGCAGCAAGGCGTATTATTTGACGAAATGCCAAAGCTTGGTGTGACAACTCATTTTGCACCTAGTAGTGGAAGATTTTCACCTAGAACATTATATCGATATTACAAAAAATTTAAAGAACTCAAAGCGGATATCGTCCACTCGCACTCACACTCACCAAATATTTTTGCACCTATTGCGGCAAGTCTTGCTGGTGTACCTGTTAAAATTGGTCATATCCGTACAATGATGCATTGGTATGGCTCCACAAAATTTAGACGTGCAAGACAGCGATTTGAAGAAGATTTAGTATTTAGCATATTTGGCGATAAAATGATTACTATTTCAAAGGAAACATTGCAACTTGCTAAAGAAAATATGCCACGATGTGCCGATAAAATTATTTTATCACACAATGGTTCAAGAATGCCAGAACTTCGCAAATTATCTGATGATGAAAAACTTAGCTTTCGAAAAAAACATGGCATAGAAAATGATGAATTAATTTTTGGCTTTGTTGGTAGGATTGAAGCTTATAAAGGTGTTGGCTTTCTGCTAGATGCTGCAAAAAATTGGTATGAAAACGGTGTAAAATTTAAATTAGCTTTTTTGGGAAAAACAAGCAAAAACACAAGACATTGGGAAGAGAAAAGCTTAAGTATTGGTGATGGCAAGCGAGTTTTATGGCTCGGTGCAAATAAGAATGCACATGATTTTTATCCGCACTTTGATGTTTTTATGTTTGCTTCACACCATAGAGCTGAAGGTTTTCCAAATGTGTTAGTTGAAGCTGGCTTTAATAACTTACCTATTCTATCAAGTAAAATGAACCCAGCTCAAGAATTTAGTGAATACTATAACCGCATGGTATTTTTTAATGATTTTGAAAATGAAACACAAGCCTTAGAAGCTATTTTGAAGTTGCCAGTTGATACAAGCAATCGCATTGAACATTTCACCTGCCATGCCATGG
>CAYJPK010000154.1:0-2492 GCA_964372035.1 uncultured Desulfovibrionaceae bacterium
GACTCAGCCTCCGTGAGAGTCCATGCCTTCAAAATACAAAAGGTGCGTAACTCACAGCAATTAGTTGAAGCTGAAAAAGTCATTTTCAATATGCCTTTTTCATATGGCTTAGCCACGCAACCACGCTCACTCCAAACACTCTTGAGGGTCGATTGATACAAATTCTAGCTTGTTTTGCGTGACGCAAATTTTTTGAGATATAAAACTTAACATTCTATTTGCGGTTTAATAACTTTGCAATAAGCTTATGAATTTTGTACTACACACATGCAAAGTTTTTAAACCGCAAATGTTTAGCTTTTTGGCAATTTGCTCTAGCTTTTCAGATTTTTGGATTTTTGCAAGGCAAAATTTATTTTTCTGCGTAAGCGTACTTAAGTACGTGCGTAAAGAAAAATAAATTTTAACGAAGCAAAAAACAAAAAGATAAAGTGAGTAAATTGCCAAAATATTAAAAAAACAAAAAATTAAAAAATGCATCTTTTCAAATCAAAAAAATGCAAGAAAAAAAACATATTATGTGATTATTTCTTGCATTTTTGACTTATAGCAATGCAAAACTCGCTCTGTCACTCTCACGGTGACTCAGCCTCCGTGAGAGTCCATGCCTTCAAAATACAAAAGGTGCGTAACTCACCAATAATTAATTGCTTGACGGACTAAGCTCAGCACCCTCAACATCATCTTGAGTCTTACCCTTTGCAAGAGAAATAAACTTATCAGCCTTTTCATATTCAGGCTCAGAACCAAGGCTAATTAACACATATACAACTAAAGATAAGCTAACGCCTAAAATAACTTGCAATGCAGACTGTTGCTCCCAAGCACTTGGTAATTCAACACCAAAGCTAATAAGTAAATTATATGAACTATATAAAAGACCTGCACACATGGAAGCAAAAGCGCCTTTTGCAGTCCCTCTACGCCAGAAAAATCCTGCAACAAGTGGCACAAAAATACCAGTTGTAATAATATCAGATGCTAACCAAGCAACATCAAGTATTGAGCGAATTTTAAGAGAAATTAAAAGTCCTACAACGCTAACTATAAGAGTTGCAACTCTACTAAAGCTTAATTTTTTCTGCTCTGAAAGGTAGTCACCGCAAAGATCAACGCTTAAGGTCATTGCCGCTGTATTAATTACAGAATCCATTGTTGACATAATCGCTGCAGCAATGCCGACAAAAACAAAGGCACTAAGTAGTGGGTGTAATTTTTCGTTAACTATAGCCATTACAACACCCTGCTCAGGAACTTGGGTATAAAGGGCATAAGCAGCCATTCCAGTTAAAACAACAATTAAATAAAGTGGAATATAAACAATTAAGCTCATGGTAGTCATGCGTTTTGCATCTTCATCATTTCTTGCAGCCGAAATGCGCTGCCAAACATTAGCTTGAATTGCCCAAGAGCAACCAAAGGTCACAACATAAACTAAGTATTTTTCCATACCTGCAAAGAAGTCAAAATAATCTGTCTTGCCACGCTCAATTGCAATTGCATAAACATTATCAAAGCCACCAGCCTCACTTAAGGCAACGTAAAATACTATAATTGCAGCTAAAAGTAAAAGCACAAATTGAATAATATCAGTTAATACTACTCCACGAAATCCGCCAACAACAGAGTATACAAGGACAATCACAGTTCCAAGCAAAACGGCATATTCATATGTAATATTAAAATAACCACCAAGAAAAAAGCCAATTGCAACCATTTGTGAAGCAGCAGTTAGGGTCATAAAGGCTAAAATAGCAATTGAAAGCATAAAGCCAACTCGCTTTGAGTATCTAGCCTCTACCATTTGCCCTTGAGTCAAAAAACCTACTCGCCTAATTGCTTTAGCACCTAAAATCATTAAAAAAGTTGAAAGAAGTACAGGCACTCCATAATACCAGAAAGCTCCTAAGCCATCACCAAGCGCAAGATCGACAGTTGAAAGAGCTGAGCCTGCACCCCACCAAGAAGCAATAAAAGTTATTGATAAAGCCCAAAAAGGAAGTCGGCGTCCAGCAAAAAAATAGTCAACAACATTTTCATTCTTCTTTTCAAATACTACAACAGTTAAGAGAATAGCAAAATATGCAATAAGACCAACAAGTGAAAAAACCTTTATATAATCCATGCGTCCTCCGCAAGTTAAAAAAGAAAAAGACAAGAATAGTAAGTAAAATTAAATTTAAATTTCAATTAGCTTAAACCTAAAGCTTATTGTTTGTCAAACTATAGACAATATGGGGTGTCTGAAGTGACCCTGCCTTTTGAAAATTAATTAAAAATATTTTTTCATTTACGATCATTAAATATTTTACAATTATAATAAATGATTAAGTTACAAACAAATTTAAAAATAAAAATATATATAAAAAAATAGTATTTTTGGCATCTTTTTGCTTGACAGTTAAGCCTTTTTTTTATATTGTTCTTTTCGTGTTGAACGTCCCCATCGTCTAGCGGCCTAGGACATCGCCCTTTCACGGCGACGACAGGGG
>CAYJPK010000155.1:0-2391 GCA_964372035.1 uncultured Desulfovibrionaceae bacterium
ATTAAGCGTCCTGCTTAGTATCAGCAATTTGAATTTCTCTTAAATTAACACCTTGTGGCAATTCATATGCAAACTTGATGGTCTTTGCAACATCGTCTGCAGTAATGCTTCCTACGCCAGTTGCGCGCACCCACTCACCATAGCCGTCTTTGATCTCTTGACTAGTAGTATGGCTTAACAGTTCAGTATTAACAGCGCCAGGGCAAATTCGCATTACACGAACATTGTGAGGTGAAAGTTCTGCTCTTGCGACTTCTGAAAGACCAACAACGCCATATTTACTTGCGCAATAAGCACCGTGATTTGCAAAAGCCTTTACGCCCGCAATAGATGAAATATTAATGATAGTTCCGCACTCTCTTTCTTTCATATCATTCATAACAATTTGCATACCATTCATTACGCCCATTACATTAACATCAAGCATTTGTTGCCATTCTTTAGCGTCTTGTGTCGCAATATTGCCAAGTAGCATAACTCCAGCATTATTAACAATTAAGTCTGTCTTGCCGTATATTGACTCAGCTTTACGGACAGCATTTTCAAAAGAAGCTTTATCAGTAACATCAACTTCTTCGCAAAGCGTGTTTTCAAGCTTAAATTCTTTTAATAACTCAATACGTCTTGCAAGCAAAAGTAGAGGGTAGCCAGCCTTATTAAATTCATATGCTAAAGCCTTGCCAAAGCCAGAGCTTGCACCTGTTATAACAACTAATTTTTTAGACATTTTTTTCTCCTTGACTATTTATTTAAATTCATATTACAGTAAATTATACTATTAAAGTAAGTATTATATAAATGCTATGAGGTCAATATAGGTACAATCTTTACCCTTAGTGAAGTAAAAGTGACTATTACAAGGTAAAATGAAGAACAAAATGAGTAATGAAAAAATATTAGTTAATTCAGAAATTGAAATAACATTAAAAATGATAGGTGGGAAGGCAAAGCCATTAATTTTATATATGCTAAATGAAGATGGTCCTATGCGTTTTAAAAATCTTATGGCATCAATAACACAGATATCACAAAAGACTTTAACGAATCAACTTAGAGAGCTTGAAGCAGATGGACTAATTTTAAGAGAAAGTTTTAATGAAATTCCACCAAGAGTTGAGTATTCATCAACATCAAAGGGCATGTCCCTCATGCCAATTTTGGAGTTAATGTGTGAGTGGGGAGAAAAAAATAAAGATAGCAGGTTTGAGCTTATAAACCCTCAGTGTGATTAATTGATGATAAAAATTTTTAAAGCAATGAAAATGCAAGAAATCGGATTTTGTATCCTTATTTCTTGCATTTTTATTTGTCTGTTCTGGCTAGTAAATTCATTTATTGCAATATGTTAATATGTTTTTCAACATCGACTATCTAATAGCCAATGCTTAAACTTTTAATTCACCCTTAACTTCTAATACAGTAGCCTTGGCGAGCTCTGTCACTCCATCAACCAATTTAATGTCAATTTCAAGCTTTGCAACTATGCCAAGTTCTGTGCAACCCAAAATAACTGCTTGTGCCCCACAGTTTTTTAAATATTCAGCTAAAAATTTCAATTCAAGGCATGATTCTTGACCAGTTTTGCCAGCCTTAATATCATTAATTAACGATAAAACCCTAGCTTGATGTTCTTCATCAGGTAAAATAAGCTCTATGCCCGCTTTTTCAAGTCGGCTAGCATATATACCCATTTTGACAGTTGCAGTAGTAGCAAGCAATCCAACTTTTTTGATGCTTGTCGGATTATTTGTGATTGCAGAAACAGTAATGTCTAAAATATTAAGCATTGGAATTTTAACACAATTTATGATGTCATCATAGTAATAATGAGCAGTATTACATGGCATAACAAGAAAATCAACGCCATAAGCTTCAAGACGCTTCGCACTATCGCAAATTGCAGGTGATGAACTTGGTCCACTTTTTTCATATAATGCTTTGATGCGTGATGGAATTTTCGAGTTACTATCAACAACTAAGCGTACATGGTCATTATCCTCATTAGCTTTAGTAAACTTAATTACATGTTGCATAAAATCAACAGTCGCCTCAGGACCCATTCCACCAATAACACCAACGATTTTCTCTTGCTCTTTCATAAAAACCTCAATAATCACTAATTTTTAACTTGACTTGCCAAAAGGTATATAATAAAATGTCTTTTGTCAATTTGGGCTTGGCTAGTTAGCTTTTGAAAAAAATCTGACTTGGATATAAAATGTTTATGCAAATATTGAGCGTGAATTGATAAAAAAGTTGTAAAGTTTAAAACATATAACTCTTTAATATTGTTTGACTTTCATATTTTGTGCCGGAGTGGTGGAACGGTAAACGCAGCGGATTCAAAATCCGCCGGGCTTATGCCCTTGAGAGTTCGAGTCTCTCCTCCGG
>CAYJPK010000156.1:0-2168 GCA_964372035.1 uncultured Desulfovibrionaceae bacterium
TTTTTTCAATTTCTGCAATGGCATTTTCAAGATAAAGGGCAGGAATAAAACGGAAGTTGCCTTTTGAAATATTTACCGTACGCAATTTTCCTGCAAAGTCATACAAGTCATCAAATAAATATCTGTGTATGTAGGTTAGACTGGCATATGTGCCTACTAAAAGCGCATCAAGCAAGCCTTTTTCATAAAGCTCAACAGCCTTTTTCTTGCTAATTTCTTCTTCTTTTTTAGCAAGCTCTATTTCATTATTGATGTTTAATTTATTTTTAATCATTTTTAGCCCTATATCGTTCAGAATTCATTTATCAAAAAGCTTTTAATGATATATTATAGACATTTTTTTTAATGAAGTCTATAAATTGTGCTTGCTATGAATTTTTCTCATATAAACTTAAACTGTTTGTAAGGCTTTCAATTATTTCATCTTTTAGCCATTGTGGTGAAATTACTTTTGCATTTTCGCCAAAGCCAAGGATAAAGGATTTTAATTCCCATACGCTTTGAACAGTTAAGGTGAGTTCGATTGAGCCGTCTTTATGCTGTTTAACATTTTGATTTGAGCTCCATGTTCTTTCAGATATATAAATTGCAGCACCATTATAAAATCTAATTGTAGCATCAAAGACTTCACCTTTCATAAAGCCATAATAGCCGTCATTATGTTCAACTATTTCAGGTAATTCATCAGATTTGCGGATAGTTAATTCAAGCTCTTTTATACGGTGTAAAAGCAAATCAGTAGGGTGGTCTTTTATAGTTTCCACCTTGCCTTTATCTGTGACTTTCCAGCCGTTTACGTGAATAGCCTCGCCAATAACAAGCACTTTTAATGGTGCATAATCAAAGCTTTGTTCCTCGCCATCGCCCTTTGTATATTTTATGGTGCAAACAGCTTTGTCACGAATGGCAGTTAAGAGCATCTTAAATTTATCTTGAAAATCAGCATAATCAATCTTGCCACGAGTAAAGCTCATCGCAATGCTTGGTAGTCCATAAAGTGGATTTTCAACATTTGCAGGCAAGTATGCAGTTGCTTGGTTTAGCGCAATTTCAACATTAGTTTTCATGCTTGGCGGTAAAATATTGCTAATCAAATCACGGCAGAGGGCAAGCTGTTGCAAGCCCTCGGCACTTAGCGCTATCTTCTTTGAGGCATTATGCTTTGCAAGAGAATAATAGTGCTCACGACCTCTTTTTTCACACTCAATTTGCCCGTAACCGCTATTTTCAAGGCTAAGCAAATAACGCAACATCGTTGGCTTTGACACCTTAAATTCTTGTGCAAGCTTTGATAGCGAAACTGGAAAGTACGCATTTTGCAAATAACTGTTTAGTCCAAAAATATTTTCGGACGGCTTTGCATCTGGATTAATTTTCTTTGGCATTTTTTATATCTTCTTGCTTATTAGGGTTTGTAAATTATCAACTAGTGCCTTAAATTCATCTAAAGCTTTTTCATGTGAATCAAGATAGCTATAAAGTAAAATACTATTTTTGTAGGATTCTGTTTGAACATTTTCTTTATTATAAAATAAACTTTCGTCAAAGTTTATAGAGTTAGTCATTTGCTTTGGAATTTTTATGCCGTACCATGTTTTGTTTTTATAGTTTTCATCAAAACCTAACTGCAAGTGGATTTTAACAATTTCACTTTTTAATTTTAAAGTTAACTCCATTGTGATTGTGCTAGTATCAGAACTAATTTTAAAATCATTGCTAAAAGTAGTTATTTTATTAATTAGCTCCAATACACTGCATGTTAGTTCATAATAGTTTATGAAAATAGTAAACATTATACTAGTATTATCCCTGAACCAATTATACCACTGTTTATTTACTATAAAATACCCAATTAACAATTTTATTTTGTTATTTAAGTTGCTATTGATTGGTTTATAATTTTCGTTAACAAGCCTTTTTTCATTTAGTTCAAGTCCATAGCGTAATGGGTATTGAGTCTTAGTTCTATTGTCAATGTTTTTACCAAAATACATAATCAAGCTGTTTTGCTCACTATTATAATTAAATGGCAACTTCATGTAAACATAGCCATCTTCGATGGTAGCTGTTAAATTCTCATTTTTATATTTTCCATCATACCACTCTTTTACAGCTTGCATAAGTTGTTCAACAACAGCATTATTAGCAACTTGCTTTACTTCTTCAAT
>CAYJPK010000157.1:0-2150 GCA_964372035.1 uncultured Desulfovibrionaceae bacterium
AACTACTAAATTCTTTTATTATAATATGTTAAAATATTTTTCATCATCGACTAATCAAGGTTTCAACAGTCACAAATAAAAACACAAAAAAAAGAATTGCCATGTTATGAAAATAACGTGGCAATTCTTTTTTTATGTTGCTTATAAGCTTATTTTAAAGCCGCAATTAATTTATCTTGAACTGTTTTAATATCGCCTTCGCCATCTAAAACAATATATTTAAAGCCAACTTCATCGGCTGTTTCTTTAAAGTAGTTAATTGCAGCAGTAGTTCCATTAACAGCATCATAATAAATATCATGACGTTTATCAATGGCTTCTTCATTTTGGTCATCTGCTCTAACACTAAGTTTACCTTCACACACACGACAAATATCACCTGTAGGCTTGATTGCATCAATAAAAATATTATTCGGGTGATTTGGGTCATTAGCACAAATACGACGCCCCATAATTCTATCCTTAGCTACATTACGTGGAAGGTTGATTTCAACAACGCAATCAAGTTTAATTTTAGCATCAATTAAAGCTTGCTCAAGTTTTTCTGCTTGAACGAGGTTACGAGGAAAACCGTCTAAAAGCCAGCCTTCTGTTAAATGCTGCTTTAAGGTTTCTAAAACCATAGGAATGGTAATATCATCTGGTACGAGATCTCCACGATCCATGTATTCTTTAGCTTTTTTGCCAAGCTCAGTTCCCCCGCCGACATGTTCCCTAAAAATACCGCCAGATTCAATATGCGCTAATTTATAGGTGTTGCGTAAAAAAGAGCCTTGAGTTCCTTTTCCACTGCCGTTAGGGCCAAACATAATAATGTTCATAAATTCTCCATACTAATTTTTTGCTTCTATTTTTAAATATAAATCGCCAGTCAAACTACCAATTTTTTTACCAAGACCCTTAAGTCTAATTGGCTGCCCTATCTTGAAATCATCAGGAAGGCTAACTTCAAGTATTTTAGGTTCTTTTGATAGTCCTTGGCGTATTTGTAATCGTACTCTTGCACCTGGAAATAACTTATTTGCAGGAAGATGCATAGTTAACTCTTCATCAATCTGGCGTTTAAACCAAGAGCGCATCATTGTACCTATACCGCCAGTAAAATCAAGATTTATATTCTTGTCACCCCAAGTTACAGCTACTTTCTTGATTTTATCAAATGTTTCTACGACATTATCAGAATTATTTTTTTTTATTTCAGCTTTGTTATCAGTTTGCTCTGGAGTTTTATTGAGTTCACTAAAGATATCTTCAAAAACTCTTCTCGCAAATGGATCACCTAAAATATCTTTTAAAACTTCTTCTTTAGAATAGGCTTCATTTGCATTTTTTTGTTGAGCTGAACTCTGTTGCTCACTTTGAGCTTTTTGCTCACTCTCTTGGTTAACATTTGTTTTTTTAAAGCCTTTTTCATCATTAAAGCCAGGTTCTTCATGTTTTTGTTCGGCCTGCTTTTTATAGGCTTCTTCGGCTTGCTTTGTTGTTTCGCTTAGAATTTTGATTAAATTTACATACGCCTCATTTAAAAGTTGAAATTGTTTGCCTGCATCAATTAAATTCGGGTTTAAGTCAGGGTGTAACTCAAACGCACGCTTTCGATAAGCACGCTTAACAGTTTCTAAGTCAGCATTTTTGCTAATGCCAAGAATATTGTAACATTCGTTTAAGGTCATTTTTATTCCTTAAAATATGGCTCGTATGCAATCTTTTCTATACTAATTTCACTTACGGCATAGGCATAAGTGATATCAAAATCCATTAGTTATATAAATCAAAAAAAACAATGTTTAGTAGCCCTCAAGATTTTTAACACAAATAAAGTGTTTTGTCGAGTTGAACATAAAAGTTTAAATTAATTTCAGCAAAATGGAAAATTTCAGCATGAATATAACCGATGAGAAGTATTTTTCCATGATTTTAATCATCAATAACTCAATAAAAAATATTTAATTTTATCCTTATTTTAAAAGTATTATCTTATGAGATGTTGTTAAAATGTATAAGAGTTTATAAAGAACATTAAGTACTTGAAAAACTACAGCTACCCTCTAAACAACTAAAGATATGCACCGTATTTTTATAGTAAAATACTGTACATATCTTTAGTTAGTCGATGATGAAAAACATGTTAACATGTTGTAATAAAAAAA
>CAYJPK010000158.1:0-2128 GCA_964372035.1 uncultured Desulfovibrionaceae bacterium
TTTTGTAAAGTAATTTCAGATGAAATTACTATCATTGACTGCGATAGCATAAGTGTCTTTGCTTAAGTTGACGGTAGTGATGCGAACTTAAAATATTATAAAAGAAGCTTTTTAGCTTCTTTTTTTTGTATAAAAAAAGGGGACATATTATGCCCCCAAACTATTATATTATTAAGTTGATGATGAAAAAGTTATTTTCAATGTCTTTTCCATCATCAACAATTTAATAAAGTTTTATATTGCGTTAGGAAGTTCATTTTTTTGCTGAACTGGCACACCATTAAGTTTATGGCAAACTACAAATACAACAAGTGATACAATAACACCAAGTGCAAACGGAGGTGTCATGCTTAAAGTTCCAGTAACTAACGGCTTATCTAAAATGCAAGTTGATGGAGTAACTAAAAGATAAGTCGCAATACATGCTGCAAAACCGCTTACGCATGAATACCAAGCTGATTTCTCATCACGAATATTAAATTTAACAAGTGCAATATAAGGCACCATCGCAGTTGCTCCAATTACGCTCCAAGCAGTTGTGCATAAAAGGGCAATAATTTGACCCTCTAAATTTGCAGTACTTGCACTAACAATTACGCAAAGAGCGATACCTATAGCCCAACTAACTGCATTTACAGGCTTATTAGTTAAATCCTCTGTGAAAGATGAAGCCGCAATATGATAAAGAGCAGTCGTTGTTGATAAAGAAGCTGAAATAATCGCTAAAATAAATATTTGCTGTCCAAGATCTGGCAATAATTCTTTAATCAAAATAGCTACTACTTTGTCAGGGTGTGAAATTTCAGGTAAAATTAAGCGTGAAAGAGCAGCAACAAAGAAACTACCTGCAACCAAGATGAAAATAATAACAGTTGCAATAAGTGCCGTTCTATTTAAATCTTTTTTATTGCTAAGGGCGAAATGTCTTTGAATTACTTGTGGCTGAGCCCAAGTTGCAACTGACATAACAAGCACGAGTGTTAACACGAATAAGCCTTGTGAACCTGAAGATAAGCTTACAAAGCCGTTATTAGCTTGCTTAGTTGGTTCAAGTGCCGCTAGCGCATTATATCCATCAATAGGTCCACCAACCTTAGATAAAATAGCCCACATGAATAATATAATACCAATTAACATGATGCCGCCTTGCATTGCCTCTGTATAAAGCACACCACGAAGTCCGCCCCACCATACTAATAGACCAACAAAGGCTGCTAAAATCCAGATGATTGACTCAAGTGGCATTGAAAATGAATCTGCAAGCATAACTGCAGCACCTTTAATAACACCTGATGCATATACTGAAAGGAACACAGCAAAAATAAGCCCTAAGAACATTCTAATTCTTTTACTATTATGACCTAAGCTAATTAATTGAGCAGGTGTGCGGGCTTTTAACTCATTTTGTAAAATTTTAGTATCCCAAGCTAGATACTTATAAACAAAATATGTTCCTAAAAGCGCTACGCCAAAGCCAACAAGACTTATTTGAACACCATAAAGATAAGCAAGCCCAGCAAAACCAATTAATGCCACGGCTGAAACATAAGTTGCTACGTATGCAAATGCTTGAACAATAAAACCAACTGCACCTGTTGTTGTTACATCATAGCCCTTACCTTTCTTGGCTAAATACACAAATACGAGAAAATACGCAATCCAAATAAGACTGTTTAGTAGCATGTCCTACTCCATCAAATGTTAAAGTGTTAATAACAAAAAAAGACCATTTCTATCGGAAATGGTCTTTTTATCTTTTTTTTATTAGAATTTAGGCAATACTAAATGACTCCATCTCCGTGCATCTCACGTTGGCTAAAGAAAAAGCTAAAGCTAAAAAAGTAGTTATTTAAGTATTTCATTTTTTTCCTACAAAAAAAGTATTTCTCGTGTTATAGCAAAAAGCAAAAAAAATAGCAAGCATTTTTTTATTACTTTATTTGCTTTATTCTAACACGCTAAAATTTAAACAATGGCGCGCTCGCCGCGAATCGAACACGGGGCCTCTGCCTCCGGAGGGCAGCGCTCTATCCAACTGAGCTACGAGCGCACATGGCTTTTATTAACTCAAAGATATTCAAAAAGCAAGCGAATATTCACTATTCATAAATTAAAAAGCTATTAGAGC
>CAYJPK010000159.1:0-2057 GCA_964372035.1 uncultured Desulfovibrionaceae bacterium
AGTAGTGGTTTTAAAGATGTAAACTTTGAAAAATGTGCAACTGATAAAAAATCTGATACAGCTAGCTAACAACTAAATTTTGCTTTTTAAACAACAGAGCAGGGGATTAGGTAAAAATAATCCCTTGCTCTGCATAGTCTTATGTGTTTTTTTACATTTTTACATTTTTGGTATGCTTTTCGATTATTTTCAAAATATCATCATAACAGTTTGAAATGCTTAATGGTTCAGAGTTAAGTTTTTCAGCAAGTAGGGGAGCTTGCTTTAAAATTTTATCACATAAATCATCTAAATGTTTTAAGATAAAATTGGCTTTAAATCCTGTTATTTCAGATAGTTTTGCAAAATTTTCACGATTTACCATAGAGCTGAAATAATTTTGACTCATTAGTTTCATAGCCATTTTTGCTTTAGGGTAGTGATGCGCATAGATTATTGTTGACATTATATCGTAACATGGTGCTAGCTCTGGTTTTTCTCCCCTATAAATAATTGAGAAATTTTTAGCATGAGCATCTGTATTACCAACAATGAAATTGAAAATTATCATTCGCAAAAATCGTATTTTATCTTGACCACTCACACCTATTCTGTCTAATAAATTAAAGCAATCTTCTAAACTTGGTCCGCCATCACTTTGGTACTTACCATCTGGAAGAACTCCGAGTGCTTGGCAAAAATCTTCTTGGTGAATTCTTTTCCATACGCCATTTTCATAAAACCTGTCATAGCGGTCAACACAATAAAAGGTTTTATCTTTCAATTTAATTAGCTGTGATTTTGGTGCAATCAAGCCAATTTCTAGAGCTAAGTTCATGCAAAAATATTCATTATGACAAGTTTGAGCAAGGCTATTTATTTCAGGTTTAAAAATATGAGTTGATGGGGTGCCATTCAAGGGAAGCACAACTAAGCCATCAACAAGACAGGCTATTAGCTTGTCTTGAGCTCCTGCGCCTGATACACGAAAATCATCATCACCATAATAAAGAGGACGCATTTCAAGATTTGTTAGAATTTCATATGATTCATCTTCTGTTTTATAAGCAAAATCAGCACATTTAGACTGCTTAAAGCTTATTTCATCGGGATAAATTTCAATAGAGCCAGCGCAATCTCTTCCAAGTTCAGCTAGCAGAGCAAAAGTGTTTCGAGTGCTTATTTTTTGATCTTTAGCAATAATGCTTTTTGCGCTACCTTCTGGCAATAATCCTTGAAAAAAAGCCTCAGTAATTTCACTATTAAACCTAGCTTTTTTGATAGCTAATGAACAAGAAAGTTGAGCTGTATTTTTACTAATTGCCTGCTCGCTATATTCGAAGCTCATTTTACCATTTTCTTGATATAGATAACCTGCAAGTTCTTGATTAAAATATACAAATAGCTTTTTCATTATTTAGCCTGCCATTTATTTTGAATTGTAAATGTAAGCCCAAGTGCATTTAGTACAAGCAAAACTTTTCCAAGTTGAACAGTTGATTTTCCAGCTTCCAACTCACTAATAAAACGCCTGCCAGTATTAGATAATCCAGCTAAATCGTCTTGAGTTAAATTTTGTTTTTTACGCTCTTTTTTGATGCTTTCGCCAATATTTTTTATTTCGTCATGATTAAGCATGATTTACCCCAAAATCTTTTAAAAAGTTACCGTACGGTGTCATTGTAGCTGTAGAGTGAAAAATAGTCAAACAATGTTCCCTAGCGGTAGCAAAAATAATTCTTTTTCATTGCAAGAAAGCATTTGTTCCTTATCGGTAACAAATTGATAATTAGCTTTGCAACGTTTTTTTTGCACTGAAATAATTCTTTATTATTTTATCTAAATCTGTTATAAGTTCAGTGTTAATTATGCACTAAAACTGTGCCATAAACTGTGCCACAAAATTCATAATAAAAGTATTATGAGTGCATGAATAAAAAAGCTGTATATGTAAAAATAGTGTAATAAATAAGTGGGTTGCAAGCTTTTTTCTTGTATGCTTGAAGGTGGTGCGAGTTCGAGTCTCGCCTTCGGCAACATATTTTAATATGGACAAAAAAAGACTAGCTGCTAAATAG
>CAYJPK010000160.1:0-1963 GCA_964372035.1 uncultured Desulfovibrionaceae bacterium
ACATTACGTTTGGAAGCATGATAATATCTTTATCAGCTTGGAAGCGTGTTGTCATTGCCCATAAAACATCATTTGAATCAAATGGATCAACATCTTCACCAACTAAAAATACATGCTTAAGTTCAGAAAAAGCTGAAAATGCTAGAAGTGCAGCTTGTCTTTGTCTACCCTCGTCCATTGGACCATTTTTCTTAAATTGTAATACAGCAATGTATTTTCCGCCTCCAGCTGAGTGTGCATAAACATTTAAAAGGCGACCTGGAATTGCCTTATCAACCATTTGAATGATTGAAGCTTCAGTCGGAATGCCTGCCATACTTACATGTTCTTCTGATGGTCCGATACATGACTGCATGATTGGATTTTTGCGATGGGTAACAGCTTTAACTTTAATTACTGGTAAGGCTGGGTTTGCTGGTCCATTATAACCAGGGAATTCTGGCATTGCTTTGCCAACATTGCTATTAATATCTTCACGCATTCTAACATCTGGTAAAAGTTCACCTTCGATTACATATTCAGCGTTTGCAATACCTTTTGCATTTACTGTAAGACATTTTGTAAGTTCAACAGCTTTATTTCTAATACCACCTGCAATTGTTAATTCATCAAAGCCAAATGGTGTGGTTGGAGGTTCAAAGCATGCTGCAATGTAAACAGCAGGGTCAACACCAATACTGATCGAAATTGGAAGTGGTTTGCCAAGCTTTTCAGCCTTTTCACGCATAGCACCAATGTGGCGTGAACCAGGAACTGAATAGAATGTAATTTCATCTTTACCCTGTAAACACATTCTGTGAATGGTAACATCAGACTCACCAGTTTCTACATCTGTTGCATATACTAAGCCCATGGTAATATATGGACCAGCATCTTCTTCAGTATTTGTAGGAGCAGGAACTAATTTTCTTACATCAAAATCAGAATCAGTTGCAAGATGTACAACTTCTTGACATTTTGCTTTATCATTAGAAATAACTACTGGCTCTTTAAGGTTTTTTAAAGCGTCATTCATTGCAAAACCAAGTTCTTGTGGCTCACAGCCAAACAAGTGTGCAACACGCTCTCTGCTTGAAAGAACACCAATAGCTACTTTGGCATCTGGGTGACCTTTTACATTATTAAACACCATTGCCGGTCCAATTTTTGTTGGACGCTTAACAGTGCCTGCAGCTCCAACATATCTATAGATGCCTGAAATCTCAGCATGAGGATCAGCTTCAACATCTGTTTCAACATATTGACCAGGAATTTTTTTCAAATACTCCAAAGCAGAACGTAAATCATCAATCGGTACATCTTTTTTATTAACTTTCATAACTTCTCCTTTAAAAACTATAAATGTGTTAATTGTAGGGTGCATAATAATTCTGTTTAAGTCAATATAGCTTTTTGATAGAGCGCATAAAGCTAACAATCATATTAATAATACAAATAATATTACTATGTTATAAAAATAAGAAATTCTAAGATTGCAACAAGCATTAAATTTTATTTAACTCTTGTTGCAATACTTTATAGGAATACAAATAAAAAATATCTACCCAAAAAGCCCGTGCGTGCTATTCTAATAAACATAAGTGGAAAAATATTTGACATAAACTTAAATGCTGTAAAAACAACAAAAAATTTAATAAAAAGACATTTTTTTTAGTTTTTTTGAGTTATATTTATTCAAACAAAAACCATGTTAATTATAATATACTAATATAATTAAATTAATTAAAATTAATATTTTTTCAAAACTAAGAAAAAAATTAGAGCTGTGTTTTAATTTTTTTTTAATACACTTAAAAATAAATTATGGGAAATCATTAAAGTATAAAAAAAATCCAAGGCAAACAAATTTACCTTGGATTTAATTGATAGCTATTAAATTATTTTATTATAATGTATAGTAATTTCAGATGAAATTACTATCATTGACTGCGCTAGCAGGAAATCACTGCGAAAGCATAAGTGC
>CAYJPK010000161.1:0-1951 GCA_964372035.1 uncultured Desulfovibrionaceae bacterium
CATGTTTTCTTAAAGCATATGCAGCGCCAAGATATGCAACCCAAATAGCCATATAACGGGCTAGCTCCTCTGACCAGTACAATGGATATTCAAGATACCTTGTAATAACTTGACTAAATGAAATGATGACCATTCCTGCAAAAAGAATAAATATTATTATTCCAATAACTTGTTCTATTCTAGCATTGAATTGTTTTAGCAAAGCATACACAGATAAAACCCTCCTTATCTGTTTTTCTTAAACAAAGCTACTTGCACTTTTTAATCACAATGCAAATATTAACGAATAAGTCTAGTTTTAGCCTGTAATTAAGTTTTAGTTTTATGTATGAAATTGCCAAAAGATGTGGTGTCTTATTAGGGTATTAAATAAATACAACTAATCACCTGTTTTTGGCAATTCCATTCTAATCAAAACTAATAGCCTTTATTAAAACAAGCCAATGCTAGCTTACAACCAATGTTATTTTACTTCTTGAATTTGCTTAAGCACTTCTGTAATTTTTAGCTTGTCACCAAATTCTTTATAAAGCGGTGCAACTGCATCAATAAAAGGCTGTTTATCAACTTCAGTTATAACCATGCCCTTTGCACGCATTTGCGCTAAATACTCATCATCACTTTCTTCATGATACTTGCGCTCAAATTGCTTAGCATCTTCAGCACATTCTAAGATAATTTTTTGAATATCAGCTGGTAACGCTTTAAAGTTGGCTTCGTTAGCAGTAAAAACTGATGGGGAGTAGAAATGTCCTGTCAATGAAATATGCTTTTGTACTTCAAAAAGGTTCGCAGTAATATAAATAACTGGTGAGTTTTCTAAACCATCAATTGTTCCCTGTTGTAAAGCTGTGAATACTTCAGGCCATGCCATAGGTGTTGGAAGTGCACCAAGAGCAGAGAAAGTTGCAAGGTGAATAGGGTTTTCCATTAAACGAATTTTAAGACCTTTAAGGTCAGCAGGAGTTTTTACAGGGCGAGTTGAGTTTGAAGCGTGGCGGAAGCCATTTTCCCAAAAACCTAAGAAGAGTAAACCTTCGTCTGATAATTTAGAACCAATTTTTTGTCCAATTGGACCGTCTAATACAGCATAAGCGTGTGGTCTATCTCTAAATAAGAATGGTAAGTCAAAAGCCATCATGTCAGGCACAAAATTTGCCCACGGAGCAGAAGCTGAAACAATAAAGTCAACAGCACCATACATTACTTGCTCAATAAGTTCACGCTCATTGCCTAGTTGACCACTATGATAAAGTTCAATTTCAACCTTACCGTTAGTCTTAGCTTCAACGTCCTTTTTAAACTTTTCCATTGCAAGTTGGTATGGGTGGGTTGGTGGATTTTGGTGAGCAGCCTTTAAAACATAATCTGCTGCAAATGCTGAAGAAGACATAGCAACAGATAATAAGAGTCCTAGTGTAAACGCCTTAACATGTTTAAATTTTAACATTTTGTACCCCTGTTCATAGTTAAATTGTTAATAAAAACTAAAACAAAACAAAGTGAAATCAAAATTATTTAATTGTTCCCAAGACTATTTGTAATCTACTATGATTTTTATATTTTTGTCAAGCGTAATAGTACAATACAAACAACAGAGCTTATTTGGCGCAACATTTTAAATTTGCATCGCAATGCTTTGCTCAACTATGCTTACTCTAATATTGTATTTTAAGTTGACATCACTACTGTCAACTTAAGCAAAAAACACACTTGCTCCAGCACTTCACAGTGCAATAAAATTGTACTTATGCTTTCGCAGTGATTGCCTGCTAGCGAAGTCAATGATAGTAATTTCATCTGAAATTGTTATAAAATACTGAAATTACTACATATCGAAATTTAGACACAAAAAAAGGACTCATGATTTATTCATAAGTCCTTGATTTTCTTTTAAGAAAAAGTGGCGCGCTCGAAGAGATTCGAACTCCTGACCTACAGGTTCGTAGCC
>CAYJPK010000162.1:0-1947 GCA_964372035.1 uncultured Desulfovibrionaceae bacterium
TAATCTAAATTAATCTTGCTCAATTTTAGGATCAAGAGCATCACGAAGCCCATCACCAAACATATTAAACATAAGTACAGTTGCAAATATCGCTAAACTCGGGAAAATCGCAACATGCGGCGCAATTACCATATCAGCTCTCGCTTCATTAAGCATAGCTCCCCACTCTGGCGTTGGCGGCTGAGCACCTAAGCCTAAGAAAGAAAGCGAAGCGGCTGTAATAATTGAAGTACCGATACGCATTGAAAAATAAACTACAATCGGCGAAATTGTTCCAGGGAAGATATGCCTAAAAATAATCGTAAAATGGCTCGCACCTAAACTTCTTGCTGCTTCAACGAAAGTTTGGCGTTTAATGGATAAGGTACTACCACGCACAAGCCTTGCAAAGGCAGGAATACTAAAGATGGACACAGCCATAATAACGTTAGCCATACCACTTCCAAGCACCGCAACAACGCTAATAGCAAGTAAAATACCAGGAAACGCAAATAATACGTCACAAATACGCATTGTAACTTTATCGTAATAACCTTCAAAATATCCGGCAATAAGCCCTAAAGTTGTACCAATAACTGCACCAACCATAACAGATAAAAAGCCTGCTGAAAGTGAAATTCTTGCTCCTGCAATAATTCTGCTAAAAATATCACGTCCAAGTGAATCCACACCAAACCAGTGGTCAGCGCTGACTCCCTCGTTTAGGCGGTCATAGTTGAAGTAATTTTCAGGGTCATATGGTACAATATACGGCGCAAAAACTGCCGCAAGCACAAGTAAAATTATGAAAAACAGTGCTACCATAGCCATTCTTTGCTTTTTGAATTTTCTAATAAATTCACTTAAGGGTGTTCTAACTTTAATATTATCTTGCATTTTATTTGAACCTGATTCTAGGGTTAATTACAGCGTAAAGAATATCAACTAAGAGGTTGATTAAAATAAACTCGAGTGAAAAAAGCAGAACTTCTGCTTGCAAAACTGGATAGTCACGCATTTCAACAGCATCAACTAATAGACGCCCAAGACCTGGCCAGTTAAAAACTTTTTCAACAATAATAGATCCACCGAGTAAGAAACCAAATTGCAAGCCCATCATGGTAACAATTGGGATTAATGCGTTTCTAAGTCCGTGTTTTATAACAACTAATGACTCACGCAAACCCTTTGCTCTTGCAGTTCTGATATAATCTTCTTGTAAAATTTCAACAAAAGAAGCACGAGTAAAGCGAGCCATAACAGCCGCAACACCTGCTCCAAGCGTGATTGAAGGTAAAATATAGTGCTTCCATGTTTCAGCGCCAACAGTTGGAAGCCAACCAAGCGATACTGAAAACACTTCCATAAGTAATAAACCAAGGGCAAATGTTGGGAATGAAATGCCTGATACAGCAAGCGCCATACCACCATGATCTTGCCATTTATTGCGGTTAACGGCTGAAATTGTACCAATTATTAGCCCAAATAAAACAGACCACAACATACTCCAAAAGGTTAGCCAAAAAGTTGGGAAAAAGCGAATGCTGATTTCCTCAATAACTGGACGTTTTGTACGAATTGAAGTGCCAAAATCACCATGAAAGATGATATTTCCAAAATAATTAATGAACTGCTCATGAAGTGGCTTGTCTAAACCTAAGTCTTTGCGCACAAGCTCAACTACTGTTGCATCTGCTTCAGGCCCTGCCGCTAAACGTGCCGGGTCACCTGGTAGCATATGCACAAATAAGAATACTAAAACAGCTACTATAAATAAGGTTGGTATAAGACCAAAAAGTCTTTTAATTATAAATCCTAACATCTACCTACTCTATTGTGTGACCTGCGCCACTTTTGATTTTGTGGCTTAGCCACGTTAAATTGTGCTTATGTCCACGTTAAATGGACTCTTTTTTAAGTTAAAGCCGCTTCGCTCCATGGACTCTCACGGTGCGTTACGCACTTTTA
>CAYJPK010000163.1:0-1881 GCA_964372035.1 uncultured Desulfovibrionaceae bacterium
ACTCTGGTGCCTTAGGCACTTTTATATGGCTTTAGCCACCGTGAGAGTCCATGTCTTTAAGCACAAAAGTACGTAACGCACCTAAAACTTGTATACAAAGTTAGCATTCACCATGTGACCAGTTTCATTGCCAGAGCTTAAGATATTATAATTAAGTCCGAGCGTAATTCTATCATTAGCAAAGTCAAAGCCAATGCCACCATTAAAGGCTAAATCATCAACATTTTCCATGCGTAAATCAATAACAGAATTAACACCAGGCATGCTAGCCCTTGTTCTTGCATCTAAATCACCGACTGCCGCAATAAAGCCTAAATCAAGCTTTGGTGTAAAAGTCCAAGCATTTTGCATAACTATATCTTTTGTAAAAGTCACGCCAACAGGGAAGTACCAAATGTTTTGAGTGTCTTTTGATACATTAAATAGGGTAGAGTTAGCATTTTCAACATTATGGCTATCAACAGTTACGTTCATGTAGCGCACTCCAGCATGTGGAATAATATCAAGGTATTGAGTGCTAAATTTATATTCAGCATTAATTCCAGCAGTTAAAACATGTGCATCAACATCGACTTCATTTTGGCTAAAGCCACTTGGCATATTTTGATCAAGCTCGTTATGTGTTCCAGTGTAGCCAAAATCAACTGTTATGCCTAAATTATTTTTTTGATATGCACCGTAAAGTGAAACACCGAAGAAGTCGAAATCATTTTCAGTGTTATAGAAATCACCATTACTATCAACATAACCAGCGCCAGCATTTAACGCAATACCAACACGGTAAGCCTCGTTAAAGGTGTAGTCAAAGCCAAGAGCAAGCCCACCAAGCCCTGTTTCATAGCCACTTTCAAAGCCATTAGTCTTCATTCCGCTGACTTTACTCCATTTATACATTGGCATGAGCCAAGCACCGAAGCCATTTTGCATTGTATTTTCAGGGTTTAGAATAATACCACTCGCCTCGCTAGCTACATTTTCAGCACTTGCAACGCTAACAGCTTTTTGAGCATTTGAGCCAATTTGTGAAATGGAGTTTCTAGCTGTAATAGCACCAGTTACAAGTTGAGTAGCATTAATTGCAGATTTTGCAACAGCGCCAATAGCCGCAATTTGTGGAGTCCCTTGGGCAACACGTGGGGCATCGCTAAGAGCTCCACCTGTACTTAAATCCCTCTTTGTTACATAATCAAAGAATTGTTTTTGCACGCCAGTTAAATTAGATTTTTCAGCTTGAATTAAGAATTTATTAACTGAACTATCCACAAGCGGAAGTGGATTTTCATTTAGCTTGATGTTAGCGCTAAATCTTCCAAGTGAGCTATCCCAATTTACATTTTCAACTAAATAAAGAATGGAGTCAGTCAGAATATTTGAATAACTACCATAAGTATTAGCTAGTTGCCCATAGCCCCATGCGCCAGTTTCAAGGTTTGAATTAGCATTATTAAAGCCATCAGCAATGATAATATTTCCAGTTCCATTACCAGTAATGAGCAATTTTGAAGTATTAGCAACGCTTAAAGTGCCATTAGTTGCGCTTAAAGCTGGGCTGTTTGCCATATTATCAGAATTAACAACTAATAAAGATTGCCCTGCAAAATTCGCAGTATTTGCACTAAGGCTAGGGATAGATGTTAATAAACCATCGACCTCGATAGCACCAAAGCCTGAATGTAAACTTTGTGGTGAATTAATAAATAGGGCAGCGGTTACATCACTTCTACTCCAAGTAAGCCCTGAATTATTAAAGACATTTTCTGCCCATAAATTGTCAGTCGTACCAAAGACTTGATATGAATTTCGCCCAACAATAATTTGCCCTGCAACGCCCGTACTGCCAAAACTACCATAACTAGCAACAGCAGCACCTTCAATACCAAT
>CAYJPK010000164.1:0-1845 GCA_964372035.1 uncultured Desulfovibrionaceae bacterium
AAAAACTTGCAAAGGAGCTTTAACATGCAGATGACAAATGAAGAAATTTTAAATGAAAAGGAAAAATCTAGTAAAGAAGTTGCTGATATTTTAGTTAAACTTGAGAAAGATTACCCAGGTGTAACAGAAGGAGTTGCAACTGCTGTTGGTGCGGCGGCAGGTGGAGCAGGTGCGCTAGCGGCACTTTTTTATGGTGGTTCTGTTGTTGGTCTTTCGGCTGCTGGAATTACTTCTGGTTTAGCGGCGGCAGGTGCAATTGTTGGCGGAGGAATGGCGGCTGGAATCGGTGTTTTAGCAGCTCCCGTTGCACTCTTAGGTGTGGCTGGTTATGCTTTAGCTAAAAAGCACAAAAATGCTAAGCTTACAGCGGCTTTATCAACTGCGATTGCGAAGTTATATGAGATTTTATCACGACTTCAAGAAAATGCAGAATACTTTAAAGATGAAATAGCCGAAATTAAAGCAACAATTTCTGTTCTTAATCAAAAGAAATCATAATAAAAATGGAGTTGTTATGCCGTATCAAGATGAGATGAAAGGTATAAAGTTGCTTCAGGACAAAGCCAAAGAAGTAGACAAAAATCATGCTTCTTTGGCGTCTGACATTGATGACATAAAAGCTTTTCTTAAGGCTCAAACAGAAAATATTAGCGAAGATGACAAGGCTAAAATTGCAGTAGAAAAAGAAAGAATTAACCAAGAAATGTCTGTTGAAAAGCCGTTAACAAGCTATACAGCCCAAGAAATTTACCTCGAAGCAAATTCAAAATACGCAGATAAGGTTGGCTTAAGCGATATTTTATCCGTGCAAGATTTTGCTGAAACTCAAGCAAGGTATAACAATTATGTAGCTGATTTTAATAAGAAATACGCTTTAGATGGGTGGGATTATGCCATAGCAACAAGTTGTGGACTTTTTGCGGCTATGCTTGATATTTTTTGTGTGCAAGCTCCGCCAAAGCCAACTGTTGCGTATAATACTAAAGTTAATGGTATTTTTAACCAGTGGGTGCAGACGGCTTTTAATAATTTGATTCCACCAGATTTGAGTGAGCACTTGAGCCTAGGAAATACTATAGGCTCGGCTGATGCCTCAACTTCAAGCGCATTTACTAGTGCTGTTAAGGGCATAACGCCTTATAATCATAGGCTTAAAAGCCTTGCTCATGACCCAATCTTAGGCTTTTTATTTGGTGTGCTTGATATGATGAATGGCACTTGCACTGTTGTAAATGATGGGAAAATTCAAATTCTAAATACAATTCGTGCACCTATGGGAGATGAAAGCATTTACCGTAGGCTTGGGCGAATGCTTGGACATTTGTTATCAGATATTAATGCTCCATCTGCAAAGGGTAATCGTGGAATGGGTCTTCCTGCGCCATTTATGGGACTTTTGACCATGTTTCAGAATGTTCCATTTGATGGCTCAACTTTGGGCAAGCAGATAGAATATATGTATATAAAGGGTTATGATTTTAGGCAATTTGTGGTGACAAGCATACCAATGACGATTATGGAAGTTATGCTTCGTGTATTCTATACCATAAAACAAATTAAGCTATATGATGCACCATTTGGCGAAACAATGCTTGATACAATGCCCCTAAATTTGAACCCAAGATTTAGAATTATGCTCGCTCTAGCTTATGGTACTAGTTCTTCTGTAAATGCTGGTAAAGTCTACCTTACACAAAACATTTTAAACGCAAATTATGCCTCATGGATGGGCTTTGCTTGGAATAGCTTCCACTCGCTCAAATGGGCTCTATGGGATAGACAAAACAAACTCTGGGACGGCATTATTGATAGTGAAATCAACGAAATTGAGAATATCGTAACAAA
>CAYJPK010000165.1:0-1775 GCA_964372035.1 uncultured Desulfovibrionaceae bacterium
ACAAAAATAAAAACAAAAATAAAAAACAAACAAAGAAATAAATAAAAAAATGGCTCAACCATATATAGGAAAAAAATAACTTGTTTAAATCATTGATATTTACCTTACTTTTCATGTTTTTTACTAATGGTATAGCCTATGCGAATACCATTTGTGAAATCTATGTCAGTGAGATAGATATTGATGCAAGCCCTCGAAATATTGATTTAGACTGTCGTTTAAAAATACTAAATATAGCAGAACTTCGCAATCAGCTACGTGATGGTGCGAAGATGATTTTTAGTATTGATATATTAATCGAGGAACTTGGGACAATTATGCCAAATAGTGATATAATCGAAACGCAGAAGAGTTATCACCTATATCACGAACCACTCACAAGAGAATTTTATTTTGTTTTTGATGATAAAGTCATTAAAAATAGAGATTTAAATGCACTATTTAAAGAAAGTCTAATTCCACTTCTTATAAGTTTAACTCCAGAAGACGAACTTGAGGACAATGAGAATTATCGTGCTACGCTAAAATTCAATTTGCGTCACGCTGAAGTTCCGCCGTGGCTTGAAAGAACCCTGTTTTTTTGGTCATGGGACTTAGCAAATGAAATTTCTGCTGTACTTGACTTTAGTCTAGAATAGTGTACTATAAACGGTAATTCATATAAAAAGTTGTTTAGTTTAATATAGAACTATTATGCTATTTAGATAAAAATAAAGTATTTGAGGGATTTAATAAGATGGTTACTCCAGTCATAGCAATTCATGGTGGTGCGGGCACAATTAGCCGCACAAGTATTTCACCTGAAATGGAACAAGGTTACTTAAAATCATTACAATTTATTGCTGAAGAAGCTCAAAAAATGCTTTTAGCGGGCAAAAGTGCGCTTGACGTTGTTGAGTATGCGGTGAGTCTATTTGAGGACGACATTTTATTCAATGCTGGGCGTGGTTCAGTTTATACAAGTGAAGCCGTTCAAGAAATGGACGCTTGCATTATGGACGGTACAAATCGCAAAGCAGGGGCTTTAACTTGCGTTAGCCGAGTAAAAAATCCAATTAAAGGCGCACGTTGCGTTATGGAAAATTCAGCTCATGTTTTAATGGCATATGAAAAAGCAGAAAAGTTTTTAAGTGGATTTGATGTTGAGTTTGTAGAGCCAGAGTATTTTTATTCAGAATTTCGTATGGAACAGCTCAAAAAAATCCAACAAGAGCAAAAGCCTGGAAACATGGTATTAGACCATGATGGCAAGGTTGATGAGCGAGATAAAGCTCCTCTTGATGAGAAAAACAAATTTGGCACAGTTGGCGCAGTAGCTATTGATATTAATGGCAATTTAGCGGCGGCTACCTCAACCGGTGGTATGACAAATAAATTACCTGGCAGAGTTGGCGATACTCCATTTGTGGGTGCTGGCTGTTATGCGAATGATACCGTTGCAGTTTCAACAACTGGCATAGGTGAATTTTTTATGCGCCAAGTGACTGGGCATGATATTTCATGTCGTATGAAGTATTTAGGGAATGATTTGAAAAAAGCTTGTGAAGATGCGCTTGCAGATTTAAAGGCTCTTGGTGGGTCTGGTGGTTTGATTGCAGTTGATAAAGCTGGCAATTATGAACTACAATTCATTTCCGAAGGTATGTATAGAGCGAGTGCAAAGGGCGATGCGCCAGCAGTAGTAGGCATTTACCGCTAGTGAGGGCTTGCTCAAAACTCAAGTTCTGTCACTCTGAGGGTGGCTTAGCCACTTTTGTGTGACTTTGAGATTTTTG
>CAYJPK010000166.1:0-1771 GCA_964372035.1 uncultured Desulfovibrionaceae bacterium
AAACATATTTTAAAACCATAAAAATGCAAGAAAAGTAATCTGTGATTCCTCATTTTTTGCATTTTTATTTGCTAGTTTTAGCAGTTAAATTCTTTTATTAGTATGTGTTAACATGTTTTTCAACATCGACTATTTAAGCTTAGTATTCTTTTATAAGTTCGGCTAACATGAAGTGCTTATGCTCAACAGCAATATTAAGTGCTGTTTTGCCAAGTTCATTTTTGCTTGCCTTATTTGCACCATAAGTTAACAATAATTCAACAACCTTAGCATTGCCATTTATTGCTGATGCCATTAGTGGCGTATAGCCTCCACGTGCGACTGCATTAGGGTTTGCACCAGCATGCAAAAGCAAGCTTACAATTTCAGCGTTGCCTTCTTCGGCTGCAACAATTAGTGGTGTTACCCCTTTATCATTAGCCATATCAACATTTGCTCCACTTGCAAGCAAAATATCTACAACATTAGCTTGATTACTCTCAACTGCCCACATTAATGCCGTTAAGCCAAAACCATCTCGCACATTAACTCTTGCGCCATGCTCTAATATTAATTCCACTATTTCATAATGACTGTTTACAATTGCACTCATTAGAGCTGTCATGCCTAAATTGTCTTGATAAGCTAAGTTCGCACCATTTTTAAGAAGAATTTCTACAATTTCTTTTTTGCCTTTAATGGCAGCTAGGCTGAGTGCTGTAATGCCATGAACATCTTGCATATTAATATCATTTCCGTCTGCAATTGCTTTTTCAATTGCCTCAACATTACCTGCAATAACATACTCATGCATATGATGTGCATAAGCCCTAGAATTAATATTGAGTAAAGTCGTTATTAAAAGCATAAACATTATAAAAACAAAATACTTTTTCATGCTATTTTCCTTTAGACTTAAGTTTATTTTTCTAGAATAATTATAATACAAATGAGTTTTTAATTTTATTTGGACTTTAAAGCATCAATTATCTTTAAATCATTGATTATATTTGCTAAGTCAAGTGCAGTCTTGCCGTTTTTATTCTTTAATTCACGATTTGCATCATGGGCTAAAATAAAATTAACAGCATTCAAGTTTCTACTAAATACAGCTAACATTAAAACACTAAGCCCATCATTATTTTGTAAATTTATATCAGCACCATTGTCTAAAAGTAGCTTCACTGTTTGCATATAACCACCGACAAAAGCTTCCATAATTGCACTTTGACCTGCTTTATTTTGATAATTAATATTTTGATCCTTTCCAAGAATTAATTTCAAAATTTCATTTTGACCCTCTCGAGCGGCATACAAAAAAGCTGTAAGACCTTGTTTATCTACAATAGTTGTATCAGCTCCATTTTTTAGCAAGAGCTCAACAATACTTTTTTGCCCAAGCACAGCGGCATACATTAAGGCTGAACCACCATTATTATCAGTCAAGTTCACATTAGCTTTATTTTCAATTAAAAGCTTTGCAAGTTCTTCATTACCAAAGCCGCTTGCCCAAATAAGAGCTGTTAAGCCGCCTTGTTTATCTTGCATATTTACATCTGCTCCCTCTTTAAGAGCTTTTAGCGTAGCTGTAACATCATTATTTTTTGCAAGACTAACTAAATCTGCGGCAAGAAGATTTGAGCTAATAAAGCTAAAAAACAAACTTACTATAATTATATTCCAATTAATTTTTTTTAAAATCATTTAAATAGCACTCCCTTATAAATTTCTATAGTTGAAGCTGAAAAAGTCATTTTTAATGCCTTTTTCAAGTGGCTTAGCCACGCAGGCA
>CAYJPK010000167.1:0-1520 GCA_964372035.1 uncultured Desulfovibrionaceae bacterium
AAAAATTGTATCACCTTATATTGTAGGCAGTTACGATATAAGGTGATATTTTTTTACCAAAAATCAAAAAAAATGCTTGACAAGCAAGAATATATTGACAAAATTAATGCCTTATTTTTATTTAAAGGAAGTCTGTATGAAAGAAGAAAGTAATTCTCCTAGTCAGTACAAAATGGAAGATGCTGCCTACAAAAAAGTAATTTTACGAACCATTCCTATTATCCTTATTTCGTTTGTATTTGCTTATTATGACCGTGTAAACATTAGTTTTGCTAAATTACAAATGCAAAGCGATTTAGGTTTTTCTGATGCTGCTTATGGTCTTGGCGCTGGCTTATTCTTTATTGGTTATTTTATTTTTGAAATTCCAAGCAATATTATTATGCATAGAGTTGGTGCAAAGGTTTGGATTGCTAGAATCATGATTACTTGGGGTATTGCATCTACTTGTATGATGTTTGCCTACAATGAAACAACTTTCTATATCTTACGCTTTTTAGTTGGTGCAGCTGAAGCTGGCTTTGCTCCTGGCGTTCTTCTTTACTTTACTTATTGGTTTCCTGCCGCAAGACGTGCAAGAATTAACTCTATGTTTATTCAAGGCATTGTTATTTCTGGCATTACTGGTGGACCTGTTGCTGGATTTATCATGACAGCATTTGATGGTGTATTTTCTATGCCAGGTTGGCAATGGTTATTCTTGCTTGAAGGTTTACCGACTATTGGTATAGGCTTTATTGTTTATAAATATTTAGATAATAATATTCAAAGTGCTACTTGGCTCACAAGTGAAGAAAAAGCTATTTTACAAGAAAATGTTGATAAGGAAAAAGTTAATATTACTGAACATGCTTCACTTTTTAGCGTTTTGAAGGATAAAGCTTCAATTTATTTAGCAGTTCTTTACTTCTTAACTATGAATGGTCTATACGGCTTTACTTTCTGGATGCCACAATTAATTAAAGATACAGGTGTTGAATCAACTTTCAATGTTGGATTGCTAAGCTCAATCCCTTACCTTGTTGCATCAGCTGCAATGGCTTTAGTAAGTAGTCACTCTGATCGCACAGGTGAGCGTAAACTTCACTTAGCAAGTTGCTTATTTATTTGCGCTATAGGTTATATTTTTAGTGGTATTTTCAGAGAGCACACTCTTTTTGCTATGATTGCTATTACTGTTTCATGTGCTAGCTTATTTAGTGCGCTACCTTTGTTTTGGTCATTACCACCTAAATTCTTAGTTGGAGGAGCTGCAGCTTCTGGTATTGCATTTATTAACTCATGCGGTAACTTAAGTGGCTTATCAAGCCCATATGTTGTTGGTATTGTTAAAGACATGACAGGAAGTACTGCTGGTGGTTTATATGCTATTGCTGGCGTATGTATCTTAGGAGCTGTTTTTGTTTCATTCTTTATGCCACAAGTTCTTAGAAAAAGAGGCTAAGCATAGCTAAAATTAGATTTAGTTCTGCTAAACCGTTTAAAGGGAAGATTTTTCGTCTTCCCTTTAACTATTTAGT